>JBBSPX010000048.1:0-16878 GCA_038258395.1 Gemmatimonadales bacterium
CGATCAGGTCCGGACCGAAGACGCGAATCTTGCCCGGCCGATCGGCAGTGCACCCCCCGCGTTGCAGCACATAAGTGCGACCCACGGCGTCCCCGACGAGGTCGGACGGGAATTCGAGCGGGATCCCCGAACCGAATGGCAGCGTGAATCGCCGCAACCGCGTGTTGAACACCATGATGCCGCCGGGGGCACTCGCGACGAGCATCTGTTCGCCTCCATCGCTCAGGATCCAGGACGGCACTAGTGGACCGATCCCACCGAATGAGGCGACTTCGGCGCTCCGGATCGGATCCACGATCGACAGGCGACCCTCGCCTGCTCCGAACTCGTCCCCCCGATTCAGCACATAAAGGAACCCATCGTTCCCGAGCGCGCTTGGGCCGGCGTTGCCGGGGCCGGAGAGCGGGATGGAATCGCGGGGGATTCCGGGCTCGCTCTGGATCAGCCAGCTGGGGCCTCGTGGGCATGCAATGCCGATACAGCCATCCTGGCGGTTCCCGATCACCGCGAACACCTTGCCGCGCGTGACACCGAATCCCTCGGGCCCACCGGGCGCCGGCAGGAGTGAGGTGGTACCGGTGGCGAGGTCGATCCGGATCAGGGTGCCGGTGGTCCGTGATGCGACGAAGGCGTGCAGATCGTCAGGAATCGAGACCGCCGTGACCTTCCCGTCCGGGAGAGGGATCAGGTCCTGGATTGCCCCAATCTCGAGGTTGACGATCACGGCACGCGCCATCAGCGAGTCGTTGCCGGCGACGACGGCGTACTTGCCGCGTGCTGCCACAACCGAGGGATGGAATCCGAGGGCGTTCCCGAGTTGAATCTCACGGACCACGGACGCGGAGTCGACCGGGATGAGTCGGAGGGTATAGTCGGTGCTGTCGACGACGACCAGCACTTCCACCGGCAGTGAACCGGTGCTCGCCGTCGGGGCACAGGCCCCGGCAAGCGTCATGAACATCGCGAGGGAGAGAAGTTGGCGCATCATCGTCCGTCAGAAGGTAAGTCGTGCCCCGCCGAAGAGGGTCCGGCCACGCCCGGGGTAGCCGATCGCGGCATCCCACTGAGCGTCAAAGAGATTCTCGCCCCGGAGCACCACGTCGAGTCCCTGCATTGCCCCGACCGGCAGCGGAGCGGTCAGGGCGGCGTCGAAGAGTCCATAGGAGGGTAACCGGGTCCGGGTCGCCGGGAAATCCCGGAAGTTCACGTCATCGCGCGAACCGACCCAGCGCCCGGTCGCACTCCAATTGACCACCCGCAAGTTCCCCCGTACGGTCACCACCCCAGAAACCGCCGGTCGCCGAAGCAGCCGCCGACCCAGGGCGAAGGTCTCCGACGACACCACGCCCGAATCGGTGACCGCGGTCGAGAGCCAGGTGAGATGCGCATCGAGGGTCAGGCGATGCACCGCGGTCACCACGATTGAGGCCTCAAGCCCGCGGGCTCGCGCCGCGCCAAGATTGTCGTAGGTCGGCTCACCGGGAGCCGCAGAGAGGTATTGGACGAAATCCCTGAACTGCTGGGTGAATGCGGTGAGTCCGACTCGCGCGCCTTGGCTCGCGACTTCCAGACCGATCTCCGCGCTCCGACTCTTCTCGGGGCGCAATCCCGGATTGCCGACCTCGTAGGGCGAGTCGGCGAGCAGTTCCGAGAAGGTGGGAGCCTTGAAGCCGGTTCCCACCGCGCTCCACAGTCTGGCAGTCGGGCTGATGTGGAGCACGGCACCGGCACGCAGCGTGGTGAACGTCCCAAATGCCGAGTTGTCATCGACGCGGCCGCCCAATTGAAGGTCGACCCGATGATCCGGCGCGGCGAGGAGTTGCATGAACGCACTTCGGGTGGTGCGGTCGGCCAGAAAGGTGGCAGAATCGCGCGAGGCACCAAAGCCGAAGTCCGAGTCCGTGACGCTCGCCTGATCCTCCGACTCCCGCTCCGCCCCGATACCGGCCACGATCGTGAGCGATGGCTGAGCACGCCAATCGGCACGGAGCGTGAGACCACGACGGCTCGTGATCGCGTCACGCGTCCCTGCGAAGGCAAAACCGGTGGTGTCGGCCGGGCCATCGCGGCCATCCCGGAACCGGCTGTCGAGTCGATGAGACCAGCCCTCTGCCGTCAGGTCGAGTCGGCGGTGGACGGGCCGGGTGGCCATCAACCCGACCACACGATCGCCGACGAGTGTTCGCTGATCGGTGTCGACTGGATCGCCGTTGCCATCGGTCGGGAAGTGACCCGTCGCGTCGCTGTACCGGGCGCTGGCCTCGATCCGCGTCCCGGCTCGGCCCTTCCAGCCCAGCGCGACGGTGCCGTTGCTGTTGGTGAAGGCGCTGTTGAACGGATAGATGCCGTCGCTTGCAAAGTGGGCCCCACTGACGGAGGCAGAGAATGCGCCGGTGGACCCCGCCACGCGTCCGCGCACGTCGCGGCCACCGAAGGTGCCGGCCGTTGCCTCGAGCGACCCCCGCACCGGCCCGGTGCCGTGCCGCGTGAAGATCTGGACCACCCCCGACACCGCATCGGCGCCATAGAGCACACTGGTCGGGCCCCGCACGATCTCGATCCGGTCGACATCCTCCAGCGAGAGGGTCGCAAGGTTGATCGATCCACCCGGTTCATTCACGACGACGCCATCGACGAGGACCTTCGTATAGTCGCTTTCCCCCCCCCTCATGAACAGCGACGTGACGGCGCCGTATGACCCGAGCTGCACCAGGGTGGCGGACGGTACGAGGCGCAGGGCATCAACGAGGTAAGTGATGCCGCGATCCCGAAGGTCGTCTCCCTGCACCACCGTGATGGCAGCTGGGACATCGGCACGGGGCACGGCGAGCCGAGTGGCCGTGACTTGCACCGCAGGCAAGGTCACGGGCGCCTGCGCCACGACAGACAGTGGAACACTCGAGATGCTCAGGAAGCACAGGAGCGATACACGGCTCACGAGTGGCCATCCGATGGCGAAGTGGGAGATGACATGACGGGGGGCGTGATGGCATCGGCACCACGCCGACGTGGCACGAGGTGTGGCGCGCCGTCGTCCAGCCGGCCCAGGGCGATCGGCCAACCGAAGACTCGGCTCAGAACCTCGGTCGAGAGCACGTCGCCGGGCGTGCCGTCGACGACCACGTGCCCGTGATCCAGGAGCAGCACCCGGTCCGCATAGCGAAGCGCCGCGTTCAAGTGGTGGGTGACGGCCATGACACCACGGCCGCGCTCGACCTGCTCGGCAAGCAATTCGTAGAGCGCCATCTCATGCGAGATGTCGAGCGCCGTACCCGGTTCGTCGAGCAACAGCAAGTGCGGTTCGGCGGCGAGTGCGCGTGCCAGCCGCACGCGTTGCCATTCCCCGCCGCTCAGCGTGTCCGTCGTTCGATCCGCCAACGTGTCGAGTCGGCATGCACGCATGGCGCGCGCGACCGCGTCATGGTCACGCACGCTCGGTGCAGCAAAGGCGCCGAGGGACGCCCACCGCCCGAGCATCACCGTGTCGGTCACGGCGAGCGGGAATGCTGGCTCCTCGCGCTGCGGCAGTGCCGCCACCTCGCGCGCGATTTCGGCGCGACTCCGCTCGGTCAGCGACCGACCGTCCAATGTGACGGTGCCACGCTCGAGCGGATGCAGTCCGAGGAGTGAGCGGACAAGCGTCGACTTACCGCTGCCGTTCGGTCCGGCGACCACGACGAACTCCCCTCGTTCGACCCGAGCATTCACCCCGTGGAGCACGAGGCCGCCCTGGCGACTGTACCGGGCATCGATCCCCACCGCCGCCAGGGTCATGCGGCGCTCCGTCGGAGCAGCACGGCGAAGATCGGCACGCCCACCAGTGCGGTGATCACACCAACTGGGAGCTCTTGGCCACCGAGCACGGTGCGTGCAACGGTGTCGGCGAGGACGGTGAAAGCGCCACCGGCGAGGAACACCGCTGGAAAGAGACGGCCGTGGAGTGGCCCCGTGCGCCAGCGCACTGCGTGCGGCACGACGAGCCCCACGAAACCGATCACCCCGGCGACCGACACGGTCGCAGCCGTGAGCACGGCGGTGGCGAGCACGGCGTAGCGTCGGACGCGCGTGACATCGGCGCCGAGCGCCGCGGCGGTGTCATCGCCGAGCGCGAGGAGATCGAGCCCACGACCGAGCCAGACAATGGCCGCCAGTGCCGGCGTCGCGATCATCACAAACCGGAACGTGCCACGCCACTCGGCGCCCGAGAACCCGCCGAAGAGCCACAGCGCCGCAGCGCGGAAGGTGAATGGATCGGAGATCGCGAGGAGGGCCGCACTCACCGCACCGGCGAACGCACCGACCACCACACCGGCCAGCAACAACACCCGGGTGTCGAGGCGTCTGCCCGCGACCACCGCCACGCGGTACACGAGCGCAATCGCGAGAAGCGCGCCGACGGTGGCCATGAGGGCGACACTCCAGCCCGGCGGCAGGCCAATCACGATCCCGATCACCGCACCGAGCGACGCGCCTCCCGAGAGCCCGAGCAGCCACGGCTCGGCGAGGGGATTGCCGACGACCGCCTGCAATGCCGCACCCGCGACCGCCAGTGAGCCACCGACCGCAAACCCGAGTGCCGCTCGGGGGAGTCGCAGACCGCGAATGATCCTGGCGTCGGGCGCTTCGGGATTGATCAGGGCGCGGATCACCTCACCGGGGGAATACCCGACGGGACCAACGAACACGCCGACGACACATGCCACGAGCGCTGCGATCCCAAGGATCAGCAGGGTCCGGCGCTGGTGTGACGAGGTTGTTGGCATGCTCACACGCCTGTTCGCTTCCGGAGGGAAGGCACGGGCGCGGAGGGAAAGTGGGGCCAAGGTTGCTCCGCTCACGACCGCGCCACCGTTCCCTCCCCCGAGGGTGACTGGTGGCGCGAACGGAGAGGTCTCCTGGCTTCGGGTACGAGGCTCGCCTTCCCGGGCTGTTGCCCAGTGGCATGATTGAGTCTCGCGGATGCATCACCCGTTACAGTGGCGGGGCCGCGCCGGTATTGCACCGGACTTCCGAGCTCTGCCGTTCGCTGGTGTCTACGGAGCCGAAGCTACGAGGTCAGGTTCGCCGTGGCAAGAGGATCCGCACCGTCGCACCGACGAGCACCAGCGCGAGGGCCGCAACCAAGGCGGGCAGGAACCAGCTCGGTGCCTTGCCAGCGCTGGCGAGAGTCACCATGACGGTGTCGGCAAGCGATGCCCCTCCCACCCGACGTTCGAAGCTTCGCCCGGACACGGTCTCATCGCCCACGCTGGTCATGCCGCCGGACACGGCTAGGCCCCGCTCCTCGGTGAGCAGGGACAACGTGTCCGGACGCGGTTCGAGCGGAATTTCCAGGTGCCGTGCACCAGGCGCGAGCTGGTAGGTCAGGAAGAACTGTCGCTCGCCGGGCGGGATCGGGGCGTGCAACGTCAGGGTGTCCCCGTGCACATCGAACGCCTCGGGCGAGAAATCCGCGTCGCCGATGGTCAGGTTGGCCACATGCGGTGGCAGCCGGAGTGTCCAGGTCGGTGCGAGCGTATCCCCCCCCCCGACGCGCGTCGCTGGGCCGGCGTTCCGGAGCACCACGAGGTCGACCACATCGCGCGCGCCGTCGGCCGCCGCACCACCAACGATCACATGTCGCGCCGCCAGGGCGACCGCCTGGGTCGAGGACGTATCGACCACGATTAGCGTCACCGGTTCACCGGGGTCCACCGGAGGCGCGAAATACTCCACGCCCTGCCACCGCGCGCTGACCAGCATGATCGCGCCAGAATCGACGTTCGCGCGGACCTGAAATCGACCCATGCCATCGGCGGTCACCGAGTCAACCGGGCCCTGACTGTCCGGCGTCACCGCGTGGAGGACCACGCGCGCGCCGGCGGCCGGCAATGTGTCCGAGCCCACGACGCGGATCACCCTCCCGCGCACCGACACCGGCGTGGGCGGGTGCACCAGCAGCAGCAGGAGGACTGCGGACCAGCGCATCATGATGAGGTCAGGTGCCGGCGTCCCAGCTCGCGAGGTAGTGCGCCTGCTCGGGGGTCAAGGTGTCGTAGGTGACACCCATCGCCGCCAGCTTGAGCCGAGCGATCTCGAGATCGACCTCTGGCGGGAGGCGATGGACGGCCTTGTCCAGCGTTGCCTCGTGCGCAACGAGATGTTCCGCTGCCAGCGCCTGGTTGGCAAACGACATGTCCATCACCGATGCCGGGTGGCCCTCGGCCGCCGCAAGGTTGATCAGGCGTCCCTCGGCGAGCACCAGGATGCGACGACCCTCGACCAGGTACTCGTCGACGAATTCCCGCACCGAGCGGCGCTCGGACGCGAGCGTCGCGAGACCCTCGAGATCAAGTTCGACATTGAAGTGACCGGAGTTGGCCACGATGGCGCCGTCCTTCATGACCGCGAAGTGCTCGGGTCGGATGACGTGCAGGTTGCCGGTGACGGTGCAGAACAGGTCGCCGAGTGGTGCCGCGTCGTGCATCGTCATGACATCAAAGCCATCCATCCGCGCCTCAAGCGCGGCCACGGCGTCGACCTCGGTCACGACCACCCGCCCGCCGGCCCCCCGGGCCCGCATTGCGAGCCCCCGACCGCACCAGCCGTAGCCCGCCACGACCACGGTGCTGCCAGCAATCAGCATATTGGTTGCCCGGATGATCCCGTCGAGCGTGGACTGCCCGGTCCCGTAGCGGTTGTCGAACATGTGCTTGGTGCGCGAGTCATTCACCGCGATGATCGGGAACTGCAACACGCCTTCGGCGGCCATCGCCTTGAGGCGAATGACACCGGTGGTGGTCTCCTCGGTCGAGCCCCGCACTCTCGAGACCAGCGCCTCCCGCTCCTCCGCGTCCAGCTCCTCGACCATCGCGCGGACCGGCCCGGAGAGGTCACCGAGTCGACCCAGCGAGATCATGACGAGCGAGCCGACCAGATCGGCTCCATCGTCCTGGGTGAGATCGGGACCGAAGGCGAGCGCTTGCGCGATGTGGGTGTAGTAGGTCTCGTGATCCTCACCCTTGATCGCGTAGACCTGCACGCCGTGATCGCGGACAAGATGGGCGGCGACATCGTCCTGGGTCGACAACGGATTCGAGGCACACAGCGCCACGTCGGCCCCGGCAGCACGGAGCGTGATCATGAGGTTCGCCGTCTCGGTGGTCACGTGCAGGCAACAGGCGATGCGCCGACCGGCGAGCGGCTGCTCCGCGCGGAAGCGATCCCGAAGTTGACGGAGCACCGGCATGGAACGCTCGGCCCACTCGGTACGACGACGGCCCTCGTCGGCGAGTCCGAGATCTCGGACGTGGTGGGGGGCATCGAGAGTGGTGGTCGACATGGTCATCCCTTCGCCTTCACGGCGGTCTGCAGGTCGCGGACCCGATCGGTGCGCTCCCAGGTGAACTGGTGGACGCGCCGAGACTTGAGCTCGGGGTCATCGTAGGTGGTTTTGAGCGGCTGGCGGCCGAAATGGCCATAGGCCGCGGTGGCTCCATAGATCGGCTGGCGGAGCTCGAGGTCGCGAATGATTGCGGCTGGCCGGAGGTCAAACACCTCGCGCACCGCGCGCTCGAGTCGGCGGTCGTCTGGTCCGGTACTCGTCCCGAAGGTATCGACCATGATTGACACGGGATCGGCGACACCGATCGCGTAGGCCACCTGCACTTCGCAGCGCCGCGCCAGGCCGGCCGCGACGAGATTCTTCGCCACCCAGCGCACGGCGTATGTCGCCGAGCGGTCGACCTTGCTGGGATCCTTGCCGCTGAAGGCGCCGCCACCATGCCGGGCCATGCCGCCGTAGGTATCGACAATGATCTTGCGCCCCGTGAGCCCGGCGTCGCCCTGGGGCCCGCCGATGACAAACCGACCGGTGGGATTCACATGGATCTTCGGGCGACCCTCCGCGAGACCGAACTCCTCGAGCACCGGCATGATGACATCCTCACGCATGCTGTCGGTGATCCGGCGGAGGCCAATGGCCCGACCCTGATAGCGATCGTCGTGTTGGGTGGATAAGACCACGGTCCGGACCGCGATGGGGCGATCACCCTCGTACTCAACCGAGACTTGTGTCTTGCCATCGGGCCGGAGCCACGGGTGGTGCGGCATGCCACGACCGCCCCGACGAACCGCCGCCAGCCGCTGCGCCAACCGATGCGAGAGCACGGCGGGTAAGGGCATGAACGACTCGGTTTCATCGGTGGCGTACCCGAACATCATCCCCTGATCGCCGGCACCCTGGTTCGCGGGATCGGCACGATCCACTCCCTGAGCAATGTCGGGCGACTGCCGATCAATCGAGGTGAGCACGGCGCAGGTCCGGAAATCGAATCCCATCCGGGCATCGGTGTAGCCGATCTTCTCCACGGTGCGCCGCACGATGTCGGGTACGTGGACGTAGGCACTGGTCGTGACTTCGCCAGCCACGACCGCCATGCCCGTGGTCACGAGTGTCTCGCAGGCGACCCGGGCCGCGGGGTCGCGAGCGAGGATCGCGTCGAGCACCGCATCGCTGATCTGGTCGGCGACCTTGTCGGGGTGCCCTTCGGTCACCGACTCGGAGGTGAAGACATGTCGACTGCGTGACGGCATCATGATCCCATTGAAGAAGGCACCCTCAGGAGCCCGGCAAGCTAGCCCGACCCGAAACACGCGGCAACGCGCCGGCCGGATCGACCAGCCGGAGGTCGAGATAGGTACCCAGCGTCTCGCGCAGCACCAGCTCGACCTCGAGGCGCGTCGTGGCGGCGAGCGCGGCCGTGGCGGCGGCGGCCGCGGCCGCGTGCGGGATGTGGCGGATCACCCACTTGGTGAGGGGTACCGCGGGCGGCGCCACGCTCAATCGGTGATAGCCAAGACCAAGCAACAGCACGACGGCGACCGGGTCGGATGCCATCTCCCCACATACGGACACGGGGATGCCGCGTGCTGCGGCGGCCAGCTGGACGGTGGCCAATTGGCGGACGACGGCCGGGTGGAGTGGCGAGAAGAGCTCCGCGAGGCGCGCATTGCCACGGTCCACCGCGAGTGTGTATTGGGTCAGGTCGTTCGACCCGACACTCATGAAATCGACTTCAGCGGCGAACGCATCGGCGAGCAGCACCGCCGCAGGTGTCTCGACCATCACGCCAATTGGGACGGTCGTTGCCGCCCGAACGCCAGCTGCCTGCAATCGCGCGGATTCCTCGGCCAGGATCACGCGCGTCGCACGCAGCTCTTCCAATGAGATCACCATCGGCAACATGAGATGGACATTCCGGTCGGCCGCCGCGCGGAGCAGTGCGCGCAACTGCGGACGGAACAGCTCCGGCTGATCGAGGCAGACCCGGATCGAACGCCAGCCCAGGAACGGATTCGCCTCGTGGGGGGCGTCGAACGCGACCGGAAACTTGTCGCCGCCGAGATCATAGCTCCGGACCACCACCGGCCGGCCGCTGAAGGCCGCGCCGACGCGGCGATAGTATTCCGTCTGCTCGTCCTCGGTCGGCAGCGCGGTGCGTCCGGTGACGAGGAACTCGGTGCGCAGCAAGCCGACGCCATCGGCACCGAGGCGGCGAGCCGTGACGATCTCCTCGGGGAGATCGACATTGCCCATCACGTCCATCGTGACGCCATCAGGGGTGACCGCCGGCTCGTGGACGATTCCCTCGAGTTGCATGTCGAGCTTCGCCCGTCGGGAGGCCTGGATCTGCGCCGCCTCGAGCTCATCCGAGGTCGGATCGACGATCACGAGACCGGTCTGGCCGTCGAGCAGCACCAGCGAGCCTGGCGGGATCAGTTCCATCGCCTTCGTGACCCCCATCACCGCGGGGATACCGAGGGAATGCGCAAGGATTGCGGCGTGTGAGGTGCGCGTCCCCTCCTCGCTCACGAATCCGACCACGCGGTCCCGATCGACTTGCACGGTGATGCCCGGGAGGAGATCACGGGCGATGAGAATCACCTGATCCTCCATGTCGCCGTACCAGACCGCCTCGGCCGATTGTCCCATGAGGTGCGCCAGCATCCGCAACTGGATGGCGTTGAGGTCAGCGAGGCGATCGCGAAGCACGGACATCCGCGACCGCCCCCAGGAGTTGCGCAATTCGAGCGCCTTGAAGTCGTACGCTGTCTCCGCCGCAAGCGAGTTCCGGCGGATCAGTGCCTCGACACCACCCAGGAACTCGAAGTCACGCACCATCATGATCTGGGCGTCGAAGATGCCGGCTTCTTCCGGCCCCGCTCGTTCCTCCGTTCGCTGACGCAGCGTCTCAAGCTGTGCGGCGACGGCCTCCACGGCGTCGTGCAGCCGGTCGATCTCATGATCGATCTCGTCGGCCGAGACCGTGCGATCCTCGACATCGGGCAGCGACCAGCGCACGGCGACCGCGTTGGCAATAGCCAATCCGGGCGAGACGCCGACACCCTTGAGGACCCGGTGGTCGGTCACTCGCCGAAGCCCCCCTCGATCAGGTCGGCCAGCGCACTCACGGCTGCCTCGGCGTCGGGGCCGTCGGCACGCAGCAGCAGGTCGCAGCCACACTCCGCCGCCAACATCATCACGCCCATGATGCTCTTACCGTTCACGGCCGTCCCCTCGCGGTCGATCTCGATATTCGCGTCGAAGGTGGCCGCCATGCGGACGAACTGTGCCGCGGGCCGCGCATGCATCCCCATCTCGTTTCGGATGGTCACCACGCGTTCAATCATTGCGAACCTCCGATCACGAGAAGTGCAACCATCAGGAGCACCAGACCCACCCGGAGCCCGGTCACGCGCGTCCGGGTCGCCGGACTCAAGACCAGCACCGTGCCGACGGCGGCCAGCGCCAGGACCGCCAGCCCGCCGGACGGGGCCCCATCCCGCCACAGCCAGACCGAGACAATCGGCAACGCCAGTCCCACCGCGAACGCGGCCCCGCGTTGCGCCCGTCGTGCGGCCGGTGGGAGCCAGGAGGACTCGAGGGCCCGACCGACACCAAGCCCATGAGCCAGACCGAGATCCAAGCCCCAGAGCGTGAGTCGAAACCGGAATATGTTATGTACCACGACCGTCGCGAGCACTGCCCACCAACCGATGAACGGCAAGAGCGCCAAGGCAAACCCCATCACGATCGGCACCTCGCCGGTCCAGATGAGCTGATCACCAATCGCGCCCAGCGGACCCGACAGCGCCGTACGCAGTCGCGTAATCGCGCGGCCCGGCACACCCTGCTCCTCCGCCCGGACCACCGCCCCAACAGCGATTCCTGCAAGATACGGGTGGCAGTTGAAATACTCGGTGGAGCGCGCGACGGCCTGCCGTCGCTCCTCCGGCGGGCGGTCGCGGAAGAGATCGCGGAGGAGCGGTGCCGCCGCATGCCCCACGCCGATTCCCGCCATGCGCTCGTAGGTCCATGCGGCCTGCACGCCGTAGAGGCGGATCAGGGCCTGCCACCTGGGGCTCAATGCCATGCAACCGCCACGATGACCCCCGTGAGCAGACCGACGGCCAGCCAGCGCCTCCTGGCACCCCTCCCCGCGATCCGCAGCGCCCCGCCAAGACCGGCCGAGAGCCCACCAGCGAGCACAGCCCAGTCGAGTAGTTCACGATGTGCGACAGACTCCCAGTTCACCAAATGCACGGCCCACGCGACCACGAGTCCGATCGCTGAGAGCACGAATCCGCGCGCGGCATCGCGCCAAAGCCCATCGCGCTGGAGATGCCAGATCGCTCGGGCGTCGCCCGCAGCGACCTGGTCGAGCTGCGCGCCGACCCGTCGGGCATTGTCCCGGCGGTGACGATGCACGCTCCAGCCACCGAGGAGCCCGAGTGGCAGCCCGATGAGGCCGGCAATCCCGAGCGGTCCCGCCGCCGGAATCAGTGCGGCGGCCGCACCAGCGGCAACAGCGCCCGGACCGTAGTCAGGGTACCGCGCGGCACCGATCGGCAGGACTTCGAGATTGTATAACTCGAGCACGGCGCCCGCGAGCATTCCGGCCAGCACGTCGCCCGCCATGGCCCCAGCCAAGGTTGCCGCGACCAGAGGCCTTGAGAGCAATCCCTGCGGCACTGTCACCAGGTCAAGGGCGACAATGCTACCCCAGATCAGCAACGCGATCGCGAGCGGTACTGTCACAGCAGGTCCCTGAGCTCCACTGCAGGCGAGGTCGGAAGATCCTGTGCCGTCACGGTCGCCCCGGCCGCCTGGAGGGCGGTCAACGCAGCCTGCTCCTCCGGACCGAGATAGAGATACCGCAGCTTCTCGGTCCGACCAGGCTGGTGGTGAATTCCACCGAGATTGACCGACGCAACCAGCGTCGGGCGCGCCTGCTGCAGGGCCGTCATCGTGGCGAGGTCACCGGTCAACACGATGGTTCGAATCGAATCATCCGCCCAGGCAGGCAGGGACATCTCGGCGTCCGCGAGTGTGGCGAAGACCACATCGATCCCATCCGGCGCCGCCATGCGGTACAGATCCTGTTCCCAAGGGCTCTCCGCCACCGCGTCGTCGATGAGAACGACCCGTTCGGCCGAGAGCGGACGCCCCCAGCCGATCACTACCTGACCGTGGACCAGCCGGTCATCGACGCGGTAGAGGAGAACCGACATCGATGCTAGCGCAGCCCCACGGCCCGACTGCCCGCTTCGGTGACCGCCGTCGCGACCTCGTCGACCGAGCCATCGCGACGGAAGACGAACTCGAGCAGCATTGCCAGGTTGACGCCCGTGATCAACCGAACGCCCGGCATATCCTCCAATCGCCGCATCGCGGCGAACATGCAGGAGCCACTCGCCATGTCGATGAAGATGATCGCGGGATGGCCGGACACCGCACCGAGGATGCGCGACTCGAGCGTACCGCGGTCGCAATCGGTGTTGCTGATCGCGGTGAGGCCATGCTCGGGCCCCGAGATCTGCTCGACCGCCGCGAGCAGCGCGGCCGCCAGGTTTGCGTGGCCCACAACCACACCAGAAATGCCACTCATTCGAAGTCGTCCCTCAGATATTGTCGCACGCCACGCTTCTCACGCATCTTCTTGATCAGTCGCTCGTTGAAGGCCGAGGCGACATCGACCCCGCTGAACCGCAACAGGTGCATCATCGCCACCACCTCGGCCACCACCGTGACATTCTTGCCCGGATTGAGCGGGACGATGACCTTCGGGACCGGGACATCGAGGATCGACTGGGTGTCGCGCTGCAAGCCGGTGCGGTCGGCATCGCGAGCCGTTTCCCAGTCCTCCAGCTGCACCACGACTTCGAGACGCTTCTGCTGGCGGACCGCTCGGACACCGAATAGTGCCGGAATATCAACCAACCCCACGCCACGAATCTCCATATGATGCCCGGCGAGTTCATGCCCCTGCCCCAGGAGCACATCGTTGCCACGGCGCGTCACCTTGACCACGTCATCGGCGACGAGACGGTGGCCGCGCTCGACCAGGTCGAGTACACACTCGCTCTTGCCAATCCCCGAGCGGCCGACAAAGAGCAACCCGACACCGTAGACGTCGGCGAGCGAGCCATGCAGGGTGGTCCGCGGCGCGAAGGCGTCCTCGATGATCGGCTTGACCCGCTTGTAGAACTCGGCCGTCTTGAGCGTCGTCCGGAGCACCGGCACCAGCCGGGCACGAGCCAGTTCGAGCAGTGGCTCGGGTGGCAACAGCCCCTTCGTGATGAAGATCACCGGCAGGTCGTACTGGAAGAGGCCTTCCAGCGACTGCTTCCGCCCCGACGCATCGAGCGATCCGAGGTAGGTGATCTCGGTCTCCCCGAGGACGTGCAGGCGATCCGGGATGAACCGGCCGTGAAATCCCGCGAGGGCGAGTCCCGGCGACGAAATGTCGGCGTCCGGGACGAGCCCGTCGAGCCCGAGTTCCCCGGTCAGGGGTTCGAGTTGGAGGGTATCGCCCGTCGCGAGGAAGTCCCGGAATCGCATCAATGCTCAGGTCGCCAGCGCGTGACGGGTGGCTCGCGGTCGGGTGTTCGACCGGAGGAGCTGTCGGCGCATCTTGCGATCGACCACGTCGAGCGCGGTCCGGTGATCATCAGCAGTGGCCGTCGCGACCAAGGTGGTTCCGCCACTGCAGGTCACCCGCAGCTCGACCCACGGCAGTCCAGCGACCCGGTCGAAGATGGCCACCCCCCGAAGGGCGCGGTGACAGAGCCGGCCGAGACGCTCGGCAATTTCGTGGGCGCGACTCTCGAGCGTCGGCTCGAGCGTGGTGTGTCGTGAAGCGATCGTCAGTTGCATGACAAACCTCCGTCAGGATCCGAAGGACGGCGGGGGGATCATCCCCGCGGCGAGGTCTCGTAGGTGCATCTCGACCAGGTCGGTCGCGGCCTCCCACGAGTGGGCAAGGGCATGCTGTCGCGCCGCAGCGCCGAAGCGCTCCACCAGTGCCGGTTCGCGAGCCAGACGCAGGATCGCGTGGGCAAGTGCGGCCGGATCACCATGTGGAACAAGGAGGCCGGTCAGGCCATCCCGGACCGAATCGCGAAGTCCGGGTGCGTCGGAGGCGATCGACGGCGTCCCACATGCCGCGGCCTCCATGACGGTAATGCCCCACCCCTCCTTCGGTGAAGGAAAGACATTAGCCACCGCGCCCCGCAAGAGCGCCAGCTTGGTTGATTCGTCGACGAATCCGAGAAACCGCACGGCGTGGGCGATTCCGAGCGATCTGGTCAGGGCCTCGAGTCGCCCCCGATCGTCACCAGTGCCCGCGACATCGAGGGTGAGCGTCGGAGTCTCGTCCAGCGCGAGCGCCAATGCGCGCAACAGGTACTCGATCCCCTTGTAGCGTTTGAGGCGCCCGAGATAGACAAGTCGAGGGGGATCCTGACGCGTGCCACCCGCACGCGGGGTGAAGTGCACCGCATCGACACCGGGATGCACCACCGCAATCCGTTCGCGACGGATACCGCGTGCCACCAAATCGTCGCGAGTCGACTCACTGATCGCGTGGAACCAGGCGCGCCGGTAGCAGGCAGGGATGAATCGTTCGACGCACCACACGGTTGCTGCCATCGGCCACGGTGCCTCCTGGAAGGCGGTCGTCCCGAACAGGTGCGGCACAATCGTGTAGACGGGACGATCGGTGTACATCGGCACGCCGAGCGGCAACTTGTTCATGTCGTCGATGACGACATCCGGAGGTTCGGTCGACAGGGCGCGCCGAATCGCCAGCGGGGCGGTCAGCGCAAAGGTGTGTCGGCCACCGGACCGATGCACCTCGATACCGTCGACCATCTCCATGTCGCTGGCTCCAGGGAAGCCGGAGCAGACGAGTCGGATCCGATGTCCGCGTTCGGCCAACCGACGGAACAGTTCGAAGAGGTGGATCTCCGCACCCCCCGCGTGGGGATTGCGCAGGTCCTGCCAGTTCACCACCAGGAGGTTCACAGTCGTCCGAGGGAACGGGCCACGCGATCGAGCACGCCATTGATGAACGCCGGAGCGCGTTCGCCGGCGAACCGCTGGGCGAGCCAAACCGACTCGTCGATCACCACCTTGACCGGAGTGACGCCCACCAGCAACTCGTGCACGCCCAGCCGGAGAATGTTCCGTTCGGTCGTGGCAACGCGCTCGAGACGCCAGTTGTCCGCCGCGGCCTGAACCAGCCGGTCGAGTTCGTCGCGGTGCGCGAGGACGCCGTCCACCGTGGCACGCGCCTCCTCCAGAATCCCCGGCTCCGGACCGGTCAATCGCGCCAGCCCGCGGAAGGCTGCCTCGGGACTCTCCGAGGGAACGGCCTCGAGCGCGTAGAGCAGTTGCAGCGCGCGTGCGCGGCGCTTCGATTCGGTCCGCATCACGAGGGAGCCATCCGCCTGAGGAGCGACGCCGTCCGGAGGGCTGCGTCTGCCGCCTCTCGGCCCTTGTTCCCCGCCGCGCCGCCCGACCGCGCCTCGGCCTGCGGCAGGTCATCGGTGGTGAGCAGGCCGAATCCGATCGGCACGAGCGTCTCGGTGCTCGCATTTGCCAGCATCCGGGCCGTCTCACCCGCCACGAACTCGAAGTGCGGGGTCTCGCCACGGATCACGACGCCGAGAGCGATGATCGCGACGTACTGCCCCCCGCGCGCCAAAGCTGTCACCGCGACACCAAGTTCAAACGCACCGTCCACCCAGCAGGTGTCGACCGCACCGTCATCCAGACCCGCCTCGGTGCATACGGCGAGCGCACCATCGACCAGCCTCCGGGTCAGGCGTTCGTGGTATCGGGAGACCACGACGGCCACCCGGCCGGTCGTGTCCAGCTGGCCTTCAAAGGTTGGCATCGGTCAGCTCGGCAGCAGGTGGCCGAGCTTGTCGCGCTTGGCTGTCAGGTAGGCTTCGTTGTCGGGCGTGGTCGGGAATTGCAGTGGCACGCGCTCGACGATCTCGAGTCCATAGCCCTCCAACCCGACGAGCTTGCGGGGATTGTTGGTCATGATCCGGAGCGTGGTGAGGCCGAGATCCCGGAGGATCTGGGCTCCGATGCCGAAGTCGCGCAGGTCGGCCTTGAAACCGAGGCGCGCGTTCGCCTCCACGGTGTCGTCGCCCTCGTCTTGCAAGGCGTAGGCACGGAGCTTGTTGAGCAGGCCGATGCCGCGCCCCTCCTGGTCGAGATAGACGATCACGCCACTGCCAGCCTCGGTGATCAATTCCATCGCCCGCTCGAGCTGACTGCCGCAGTCGCAGCGTCGCGAATGGAAGACATCGCCGGTGAGGCAACGCGAATGCATCCGCACCAGGACACTGCTGTGGCCAGTGACCTCACCGTGCACCAGGGCGACATGCTCGTGGTCATCCACGTCGTTGCGATAGCCCACCACGCGAAATTCGCCGAACTCGGTCGGCAGGCGTGCCTCGGCGACGCGGTGCACCAACTGCTCCGTGCTCAGACGGTGCGCGACGAGGCCGGCAACCGAGATCATCGGCAGGTCGTGCTTTGTC
>JBBSPX010000049.1:0-16838 GCA_038258395.1 Gemmatimonadales bacterium
CCCGCACCCGAGGCGAGGTCCGAGACGCCAGCGCCAGCGGCTGCCGCGCCCAAGGCGGCGGCTCCGGCAGCGGATCCAGGCACGGCCGAGGAGCGTTTGCAGCAGAAGTCGACACCGCTGGTCCGGAAGCTGGTCGAGGAGCACGGGCTCGATCTCGGGCAGATCCCGGGCACTGGCAGTGCCGGCCGGGTGACCAAACGCGATGTCGAGCAGTTCATGGAAACGGGTGGCGCGAGTGCCGGGCAGGCCCAAGCTCCGAGCCTCGGAGCGGCCGAGGTGCAGGGCGGATCCGGTGCGGCGCCTTCAGGGGCGCAACATGTTGCGCCCACACACCAGGGCGCTTCGCGCAGTGGCCCGGCACCTACGATCCAAGCATGGGAAGGCGATCGGGTCGAGCCGTGGAGCAAGATTCGGAAGCTCACCGCGGATCACATGATCATGTCGCGCCGTGTCTCGGCGCACGTGAATTCGCTGATGGAGATCGACTATACGCACGTGGTCGGTGTGCGTCGCAGACTCAAGGCCGAGTACGCCGAGCGAGGCGTCAAACTGACGTATTTGGCGTTCATCGTGAAGGCCATCGCGGAGAACCTGCGCAACCACCCTGTCGTCAATGCTGCCGTCTCTGGCGACAACACGATCTATCGTCGCGACATCAATGTCGGCATTGCCGTGGCGCTCGACTGGGGCTTGATCGTCCCGGTGATTCGTCACGCCGATGAGTTGTCGTTACTTGGTGTTGCGCGCGCCATCCAGGATCTCGCCGAACGCGCACGGACCAAGAAGCTGGTGCCTGAGGACATCCAGAAGGGCACCTTTACCATCACGAATCCTGGCGGTTTCGGCACGTACGTCGGCACGCCGATCATCAACCAGCCGCAGGTGGCGATCCTCGCCATCGGTGCGATCGAGAAGCGTCCATCGGTGATCACGTTGCCCGACGGCAGCGATGCACTGGGCATCCGGACGAAGGGGATGTGGTGCATGGCGTACGATCACCGGATCGTGGATGGTGCCGATGCCGACCGCTTCCTCGCTGACGTGCGGCAGACGTTGCACCAGTTCCCCGAGGGGTAGGTGGCGAGGATGCTCACAGCGGTGCGAGTCACGGTGCTCGCGCCGGAGCGGCAGGCCTACCTCGAGTCGCTCTCGGCACTCGCCGTTCGCCACACGGCACGGGGGAATCACCTCTGGCTCTTCGAGTTGCCCGGGACCCCCGGCACCTTCCTCGAATGCAGTGAGGGGAAGGGTGCAGGGCACCGAGCAGACGGACCGCATGACGAAGTCGAGGCACGGCTCGAGGCGCGCCTCGCCGAGCTCGGCCACTACGAGGGCAACGGCGAGCGCTGGGACGAGGTGCCATTGGCCCATCATCCGAAGGAGTAAGTCGATGCCGCGAGTGATCGCCGATGCCGATGGCACCAACTGGCGTGTTGCATTGTCGGGCCGCCACACCCAGTACTCCGAAGACGAGATCTCGCTCGAGTTCAGCCGCGAAGGCGAGGGCGAGACCGAACGTCGGTACGCGCGGTTCTCGCCGCGAGGCGCGAAGTCGCCCGAGCGGGCCTACGAGGAGGCGAGTGACCGCCTGCTCGCGCGACTCCTGGCCGTGGCGCAGCCGGCCTGGACCTCACCTGATGGAGTCTACGGCCGGGACGGCTGAGCCGATGATCGACCTCCACTGTCACTCCACCGCGTCGGACGGCCTGCGCGCACCAGAGGAGGTCGTCCGACACGCAAGTGTGGTCGGACTCACGGCCCTCGCGCTGACCGACCACGACACCCTCGCGGGGCTGCCCGCCGCATTCGCCGCGGGGGAGCGCTTGGGCGTCCGCGTCGTCGGCGGTTGCGAATTCTCGGTTGCGGCATCGTGGGGTGAGATGCACCTGTTGGGGTACTTCCTCGAGCCAGGAAACCACGCGATCGACACGTTTCTGCATGGCGCACGAGCGATGCGCGCCAACCGGGCACGAGGCATGGTGACCCAATTGCAGTCGAACGGAATCAAGGTCACCATGGCGGATGTGGAGGACGAAGCCGACGGCGCATCCATCGGTCGTCCCCACGTCGCGCGGGCTCTCAAGCGTCTCGGTCACGTCCAGAGCATTCAGGGCGCCTTCGATCGATTCCTCGGCCGAGGCCGACCGGCCTTCGTCGAGAAGGAACTCCCCACGCTCCGCGAGGTGGCCGACCTCGTGCACGGCCAACGCGGCGTCGTCTCGGCCGCGCACCTCAAGTACCATGGCACCGAATCGACGCTCCGCGACCTGATGGCTGACGGCCTCGACGCGGTTGAAGTGCGACATCCGAGTCATGACGGCGATCGGGTGGCCATCCTCACCGAGGCAGCGATCGCGCTCGACCTCGGCCGGAGTGGTGGGTCTGATTGGCACGGTGAAGATTCGACCGCAGGCACGCATGCCGCGCTGGGGTCTCAGCAGGTGCCCGACAAGTGGCTCGACGCCCTTGAGGCACGTCGCCCGGCAGGCAACCGATGAGCCGCGATTTGACCGGCCGCGTCGCACTGGTGACCGGCGGTGCGCGACGGCTCGGGCGTGCATTCGCACTGGCACTCGCGGAGCGGGGGATGCATCTCGCCGTGCACCATGGGCATTCATCGGCCGAGGCCATGGACGTCGTCGCGCTGATCCAGGCGAAGGGCGGAACGGCAGCCGCATTCGAAGCAGACCTGACCGACGCCGCTCAGGCGCAAGCCCTGCCTGATCGCGTGGCCGCCGAGCTTGGCCGGCTCGATGTCCTCGTGAATAGCGCCGCCGTGATGGAACGGATCGCCGTCGATGCGGTGTGCGTCGAGGACTGGGATACCCAGATGGACCTCAATTTACGAGCGCCATTCCTGCTTGCACAGCGGGCCGCACCCCACCTGCGGCGTCAGGGTGGGACGATCGTGAACATCACGGATCTGTCGGCATTCGAACCGTGGCCCAACTATCCCATACACTCGGTGTCCAAGGCCGGCCTCGTGATGCTGACGCAGGTGCTGGCGGCGGCGCTGGCCCCCGAGATCACCGTGAACGCCATCGCGCCGGGCACCGTGCTCCTGCCTGAAGACTACGACGACGCTCGTCGGTCCTTCCTCGCCGAGACGACACCACTCCAGCGCCTTGGGACACCGGACGACGCGGTCCAAGCGCTCCTCTATCTCGTGGAACAGGCGACCTTTGTCACCGGGGAGACCCTTGTGGTCGACGGTGGGCGGCTGCTTCGGCGATGATCACGCTCGGCGAGATCGCGATCATGGGGGGGGGATGCTATGGCCGATTCTACCTGGGCCAGCTCCACCGGGCGTGGCATCGCGGCGCGGTGCGATGGGATCGACTGCGCGTGGTGGATCACGACGCCTCCTGTGCGGCCGCCACGATGATCGGCGACGCCCCGGCCACCGAACTCACCTGCACGACCTGGGTCGAGTTCCTGGAGACGTGGCTTGACCCGGCCGCGCGCGGCCCCACTGATCGATTGGTCCCCACGCCACTCATGCCGCATCTGTTCGCTGACTGGCTCACCGACCGTGCGCGTCGGCGGTGGCCGGGCCATCGGACTCGACGGATCGTGGTCGAGGCCCCGATCGGGACGCCATTCGACATGCTCCACCCGGGTGACGGAAACCGGTATGTGTCCCATGCAGATTGGATCTGTCCGATCCACTGCATCGAACCGGCCCGGTGTCCGAAGATCCGTGCGCCAAGGAGTTGGGAGATGCGGGACACCCTCGCGGCGTGGAACACACGCCGGCATGAGGGCACAGCGGCGCTTGCGATTTTCGCGTGCCGGCATGTGGTGTACGGGGTGGGCATGGTCGAGGCGACGGCGATCCTCGGGGCGGCCGAGGATCTTGACGCGCGGCTCGAGGCCGATGACGTGGCCGACATGGTGATCGGCTCGGTGTCATCCTGTCACGGCGCGGTGGGTCTCCTTCGCGTGGAGCCATCATGACCCAGTCCCAGGTGCCCGAGCCCACGGAACCGCCTCCCACCAACTGGGGGGCGCTGCTCCGGTTGCTTCGCCGCCTGATCCGCCCGATACAAGCACAGGCGGCGCTGGCGGTGGGGATCGACGCCGGTTCGCGCATCGATACGGTCGAGCGGATGCTCGATTTCAACCAACGTCGGGCGCCTGGCTACTGGATCCAACTCGTGCTCGCGAGCGGGATCGCGATTCTGGGCCTCGTCCTCGATAGCACCGCGGTGGTGATCGGCGCGATGCTGGTGTCGCCATTGATGGGACCGCTGGTCGAACTGGGGATGGGATTCGCCATCGGCTCGTCCTACCTCGTGATTCGTTCGGCCCTCCGCGTCGTGATGTCGGTGGTGGTCGTGGTGCTTGGCACGGCTTTCTTCACGGCCTTGCTGCCGTTCCACGAGGTGACCCGCGAGATCGGATCGCGGACCTCACCAACGGCGCTCGACCTGATGGTGGCCATCTTCTGTGCGCTCACGGCGGCCTACACCACGGTGCGACAGACGTCGGACACGACAGCCGCTGCGGCCGGGACGGCGATCGGCATCGCGCTCGTCCCCCCCCTTTGTGTGATTGGCTACGGGCTTGGCACAGCCAACTGGGCGGTCACCTCGGGGTCGGCGCTCCTGTTCACGGCGAACTTCTCGGCCATCCTCGTCTTCGCGGTCCTGAGCTTCCTGCTGCTCGGGTACGATCGTGTCGACGCACAACAACTCGAGGCCGATGCCCTCACGAGTCGCTCAACCCGATTCGATCGCGTCGCGGCCCGCGGCCAGGAACTGTTGCAGGGCATGTTCGGATCCCGCTACGGCCCGGCGATGCGAATCTTGGTGCCGCTGGCCTTCCTTGCGGCCGTCTATCTGCCACTCCGTTCCGCCCTCGCGGAAGTGACCTGGCAGGTCCAGAAGCGCACGCAGGTCACGGCAATCATCAATGCGCTGGTGCCGTCGGCGGTGCAGCAGAAATTGCGGGTGGAACAGGGCGCGGTGGAGGTGCAGATCGTGGTCGTGGGTGATTCCCTCGACCCCGTGGCCCTGGAAAGCCAGCTCGCGACATCCATTGCGGCGGCGACCGGAGTGGAACCGGTGGTCGACGTGGTGGTGGTCCCCGACATCGGTGCGCTGGCGCGTGCACGCGCAGTCCAAGCTCCGGCCAACCAGCCGGCCCAGTCGTTCCAACCGGTGGTCGAACTGGCGCGCTCGCGGCTAGGTGCGACGATTGCCCGTGCCTGGCCACTGCGGGGCGGCCGACTCGCCGGTTGGTCGCTGCAGGTACCACCCTCGGGTGCGCCGATCGTGGTGGTGCATCACTTCGGGGCCGCCATCGGTGCCTCAGCCGAAGACCTGCTGGCCGACGCGCTCACGCCGGCCCTCGACGACCGGCCCAGGATTGTTGACCAACCGCTCGACTCTACGGGTCTTGCCCTCGGTCGTGACACGCTCTCATGGCTCACTCGGGTCGACGAGGAACTCTCGCGTCTCGGCTGGCTTGATCGGGTCGACCCGTGCATCCATTGGCCGGCGCAGGACAGCGCCAGCCGATGGCTGGACTCGCTCAGCCTTCGTCGGCGCTCGAGCGGTGGCCGCTTGGGAGTGGTCTCCGGCTCACCGGCTGGGTTCCAGTGGACGGCACCACCCTGCGCCCCGAGGCCAACAACAACGCCGGGAACCGATACGCGACCCTGACGTTCTCTCACCATACGGCGCGCCGCGCCACACGCTCGACATCGACCTGGAGCAGGACGTGACTGGCAGCTTGACCCCCGATACTGCGACCGAAGCCGTGACCATCATCGGTTCTGGGCCCGCGGCCTGGACCGCCGCGATCTACGCCGCCCGGGCGAACCTGCGGCCGCTCGTCTTCGAGGGTGAACCCTCGCGCGAGATGATTCCCGGTGGCCAACTCATGTTCACGACGGAGATCGAGAACTATCCAGGCTTCCCGAAGGGCGTCGATGGCCAGACGTTGATGGCCCAGATGCGCGAACAGGCCGAGACCTTTGGCACGCGGATCATCACCGAGAACGTGACCGCCGTCGATTTCAGTGCGCGCCCCTACACACTCACGCCGAGCTATGGGGCGCCCGTCACGTCACACGCGGTGATCGTGGCAACGGGCGCCCGTGCAATCTGGCTCGGGCTCGACAACGAGGAACGTCTTGCCCAGAGCGGCGGTGGCGTCTCGGCGTGTGCTGTCTGCGATGGGGCGCTGCCCGTGTACCGTGACAAGGTGGTTGCCGTAGTGGGGGGGGGCGACTCCGCCATGGAGGAGGCGACCTATCTCACCAAGTATGCCCGCGAGGTGGTGGTCATCCATCGCCGCGACACCTTCCGGGCATCGAAGGTGATGGTCGATCGCGCGCTCGCCAATCCGAAGCTTCGGGTCGAGTGGAACACCGAGGTCACCGACGTCCTTGGTGAGGACTTCATCACCGGAGTCCGTCTGCGGAGCACCACGGATGCCACCGAGCGCACGCTCGATGTCGGCGGGCTGTTCATCGCGATCGGACACACACCCAACACCGCGTTCCTGAAGGGTGCGCTCGAGACCACGCCCGGGGGGTATCTCGTGACACCGACCGCGTGGCGGACGGCGACCGCCATCCCCGGCGTGTTCGCGGCCGGTGATGTGATCGATGACTACTACCGCCAGGCCATCACTTCGGCGGGCACGGGATGCATGGCCGCGCTCGAGGCGGAACGCTGGCTGGCGCATGAGGGACTTGAGGCCGCCGAGGTGCCCATGATCGAGACGGCGGAATCGACCATCGGACGCGCGGACGACGGCGGCTGAGCGCTGGAACGCGCGGTTAACTTCCTTCATCCTTAATCCTTAATCCTTGCTCGTCGGAGACTCGCGTGACATCGTTCCGGACCGAAAAAGATCCGCTCGGCGAGAAGCAGGTCCCGACCGACGCGTTGTATGGTATTCAGACGCTACGCGCGGTCGAGAATTACCCCATCTCCGGCCTCAAGCCGTTGCCCGCCTTCGTGGATGCCATCCTCTGGATCAAGCGCGCGGCGGCCGTCACGCACCGGTCGACTGGCCGACTCGATGCCGAGCGTGCCGATGCGATCATTGCGGCAGTCGACGAGATCCTTGGCGGGCAGCATCGTGACCAGTTCGTCGTCGATCCGTATCAGGCAGGCGCCGGCACCTCGTTCCACATGAATTGCAACGAAGTCATCGCCAACCGTGCCAACGAGTTGCTCGGCGGCGCGCGGGGAACCTACACCCCGGTGCACCCGAACGATCACGTCAACATGGCGCAGAGCACCAATGACGTGATCCCCACCGCGATGCGGCTGGCCACCCTCGCAACACTGCCCGCCTTGCTCTCCGCGATCGATGGACTCGGCGCAAGCTTCCTGGATCGCGGTCGCGCGTTCGACCACATCCTCAAGTCGGGTCGGACGCACCTGCAGGATGCGACGCCGATCCGACTCGGCCAGGAATTCACGGCCTATGGTCGCACCGTGCTGCGACACCGTGCCAAGCTTGCCGAAGCATCGCAGTGGCTCCTGCCGATGAATATTGGCGGCAGTGCGGTGGGCACGGGACTCAACGTCGAGCCAGCATATCCTGCGCTCATGATCACGGCACTCCGCGAGCTGACCGGGCTGGAGGTGGAGCTCGCCGAGGATCGGATCCAGTTGATGCAGTCAATGGGCGACATCGTCACGATGAGCGGTGCCTATCGCAGCTTCGTGCTCGATCTCTGCAAGATTGCGGATGATCTTCGGCTGCTTGCGTCGGGTCCGCGCACCGGGTTGGCCGAAGTCATTCTTCCCGCGGTACAACCGGGATCGAGCATCATGCCGGGGAAGGTGAATCCGTCGATCGCCGAGATGGTCAATCAGGTCTGCTACCAGGCCATCGGTCTCGACACGACGATTGCGATGGCCGCGAAGGCGGGTGAACTCGAGCTGAACGTGATGATGCCAGTGATCACGCATAACATGGTCTTCGGCCTGCAGATCGTCGCGAACGCCGTGAAGGTCTTCGATGAGCGATGCGTCAGCGGGATCGAGGCCGATGAGGCGATGTGCGCCCACTGGCTCGAGCGGTCCCCCGCGTTGGTCACCGCCTTGATGCCGAAGATCGGCTATGCCGAATCGGCCAAGCTTGCCAAGGAGGCCCTCGCCACCGGCCTCACCGTCAAGCAACTTGTCACCGATCGCAAGATCCTTGAAGGTGAGGAACTCGAACGCGTGCTTGATCTCCGTGCCATGACGGAACTTGGGGTCCCCGGGGAGAACTCGGGGCCCCCGGCCAGCGGGTGACCGATCCCGCGGGGCGCTGGCGACAGCTCGCGCTCCTGGCGACAGCCGAGCTCTTGGGGATGTCGGTCTGGTTTGCGGCGAGCGCGGTCAAGCCAGCGCTGACTGCAACTTTCGGTCTCTCCGTGGCCCAAGGCGGCTGGCTCACCAGTGGCGGGCAACTTGGCTTCGTGGTCGGCACCCTCCTCGCGGCGTTGCTCAACCTCGCCGATGTCATTCCGTCGCGTCGGTTCTTTGTCATGTCGGCCGTTTTGGCCGCACTCGCCAACGCGGCGCTGCTGGTGGCAACTTCCTTTGGCCTGCTGCTCATCACTCGGGTCCTGACCGGCGTCGCGCTCGCGGGGGTCTATCCGCCGGCGATGAAAATGGCGGCGACCTGGTTTGTCCGTGGTCGAGGCCTCGCCATCGGCATGATTGTTGGCGCACTGACGGCAGGGAAGGCGATCCCCTACCTTCTCGAGGGCATCGGGGCGATTCCACTCCCCATGGCGGTCCTGCTGCCGTCCGCCGGGGCGCTGCTTGCCGCCATGATCATCGCCATTGGCTATCACGATGGGCCCCACAATTTTCAGTCCCAGCGATTCTCCTGGGGGTTGGTCGGTGCGGTGCTTCACGAGCCCAATGTACGCCGTGCAACGTTGGGATACCTTGGGCACATGTGGGAGCTCTATGCCTTCTGGGCATGGATCCCGAGCTTCCTGGCCGCTGCCGCCGCGCATCGGGAGCATCCTGGGTCGATCGGCGTGTGGCCGTTTCTCATCGTGGCCATCGGCGCGATCGGTGCCGTGGCGGGAGGCCTCGCCGCCGACCGGGTCGGCCGGGTGCGCGTGGTGCGATGGTCACTCCTGGTGAGCGGCGCGTGCTGCCTCGCGTCCCCGTGGTTGTTCGGGGCATCGGCTGGGGTGCTGCATCTGGTGTTGCTCATTTGGGGTGCCGCCGTGGTCGCGGATTCGGCCCAGTTCTCGGCACTCGTCACCGAGCACGCGCCGAGACACGCGGTCGGCACGGCGCTCACGCTCCAGACATCGCTCGGATTTTTCCTCAGCATCGTGACGATACAGCTCTTGCCGGTGCTTGCGGAGCGGGTGGGTTGGCAATGGGCGATGATCGTCCTCGTGCTCGGTCCGATCGCAGGACTCGCCGGCGTGCGCCGGCTGTGGCCCCCAGCCGTGTCACTGCCGGCATGACAATCCTGAGGATGGCGTTCATCTTGAACCGACTGAAGGACATCCACCTCGTCTGAAGGAATCCGGATGCTCGCTCCCGATCAGCTCCAGCGCTACGCTCGGCACTTGACCCTCCCCGAGGTCGGGGTGACGGGGCAGGACCGTCTGCAGGCGGCGCGGGTGCTCCTCATCGGTGCCGGCGGCCTCGGCTCACCGGTGGCGCTGTATCTCGCAGCGGCGGGCATCGGGACGCTTGGCATCGTCGATGACGATGTGGTCGATCTCTCGAACCTCCAGCGTCAGGTGCTGCATGGCACCGCAGCGATCGGGCTGCCGAAAATTGCATCCGCGCGTCAACGCCTCGCCGACCTCAATCCGGACGTCGCGGTGGAGACCTTCGGCGAACGCCTCACGTCGGCGAATGCCCGTGAGGTCATCCGGCAATTTGATCTGGTGATCGACGGCAGCGACAACTTCCCGACGCGATACCTCGTCAACGACGCATGCGTGCTCGAGCGCGTCCCGTTCGTGTACGGCAGCATCTATCGCTTCGAGGGGCAGCTGTCGCTGTTTGGCGCTCCCGACGGTCCGTGCTACCGCTGCCTGTTCGCCGAGCCGCCCGCGCCGGAACTCGTGCCGAGTTGCATCGATGCCGGTGTGTTGGGCGTACTGCCTGGGATCATCGGCACACTGCAGGCGCTCGAGGCGATCAAGTGGATCCTCGGTCTGGGTACGTCGACGATCGGCCGGCTCTTGCTCTTCGATGCGCTCAAGCTCGAGATGCGAGAGATCTCGCTGCGGCGCGACCCGGCGTGCGTGGTGTGTGGCACGACACCGAGCATCACGGAGTTGGTCGACTACGAGGCGTTCTGTGGCAGCGCGGCCGCGTCGGAGCCCACCGAGCGTGTCACGGAGATCTCCCCGACGGAATTGCTCGCCCGGCGTGCAGATGCGGTCGCACCGGTACAGCTCGATGTGCGCGAACCCTGGGAGTTCGAGATTGCGCACATTCCGGGCTCGGTCCTGATCCCGCTGGGGGAGTTGGCGGCGCGGTACACGGAGCTCCCGCCGGGTGTCCCGATCGTCACGATTTGCCATCACGGCATGCGATCGCTTCGGGCCGCGGAGTTGCTGGGGGCGATGGGTTTTGGGGAGGTGGCGAGTCTGGCCGGCGGAGTCGATGCCTGGGCCCAAGGAATGGACCCCGGTATGCCGAGATACTGAGGCGGGGTCGAGCCGGTCGGGAATGCCGAAGGGGGGACTCGAACCCCCACGAGCTTGCGCCCACTGCACCCTGAATGCAGCGCGTCTACCAATTCCACCACTTCGGCGTGGGCGGCAAACCTACCCCGGGCGCGTCGCGACCGTCAAGCGACCGTGTCCCACGGCCGTTACTTTTCCCACCATGTCATCGAGGAACGACCGCACCGAACCTGCGGAAGATACGCCCCGTACGTCGGTCGCCCGGAACCCCAAGGCCCGGCACGACTTCCACATCCTGGATACGTTCGAGGCAGGGCTGGTGCTGACCGGGACCGAGGTCAAGGCCTTGCGGCGGAAGGGCGCCTCGATCAAGGAGGCATTCGCCCGTGTCAGTCGTGGGGAGGTCTTCCTTGAGGGGATGCACGTCACGCCCTACGAGCAGGGTAACCGGTACAACCATGCGCCGATGCGGTCCCGCAAGCTCCTGCTCAACCGTCGCGAGATCGAGAAGCTGATCGGTGCGATCGAACGGGATGGCCTGACGCTCGTCCCCCTCGAGCTCTACTTCCGGCGCGGGCGGGCGAAGATCGCGTTGGCGCTCGCCAAGGGCAAGAAGGACCACGACAAGCGCGAGACCCTCAAGCGTCGGATCGCCGATCGCGAGACGGCCCGCGAGATCAGCTGGCAGGGGCGGGGGAAGTGAGTCCGCTGCTGCCACTCCTGGTCGCGGCGCTCGCGCTCCAGTCGCCCGGCGAGCTCCGAGTCAGCACCACTCGGGGTGTGGATCGGATACCGCTCCGACAGGACGCCGTGGCCGGTGCCCTCGTGCCGCTCGGACCTCTGGCGCGCGCCGTGGGTGCCACAGTCGACCATGCTGGGCCCTGGGTTGAGGTGACCGGATCCGGGAGCAAATTTCGGTTCCTGATCGGGACGCCCCTGGTCGAGGCCGGCGGCACGCTCCGGATCCTCCCAGCCACCACCAGTGCAATCCGAGATTCGGTGTGGGTACCGCTGGCGTTTGTGGCCGAGGTACTCGCCGACCCGGCGCGAAGAAGGTGGAGCTGGGATGCCGGAGCCACCCGGCTCTCAGAGGGGCCTCCTGTGTCGCAGTTGGTGTCTCGTCCGACGGCCAGCTCGAGCGCCTCCCCGGGGGTGGCCAAGCCTTCGGCTGGACTTCGCCCGGGGCACGTCGTCACGGTCGACGCGGGTCACGGCGGGACGGACCCCGGCAACGACGGTTCGGCGTTCCCGAGTGGACTCAAGGAGAAGGATGTCACGCTGGCGATGGCGTTCCTTGTTCGTGACGAACTGCAGGCGCGTGGGGTTCGTGTGGTAATGACCCGGACCACCGATACACTGATCAATCTGACGCACCGAGCGCCGCGGTATTGCCGTGGCGACTGCGACCTGTTCGTGTCGCTCCATGTGAACTCGCTCCCGAAGCGACCCGGCTGGACACTGGCTCGCGGGTTCGAGACCTATTTCCTCGCCGAGGCGCGCACCGCCGATGCCAGGCGCACGGAGAAGATGGAGAACGACGCGATTCGGTATGAGGTTGAGGCCCCGGAGACGCAGGCGTCCGGTCTCGATTTCATCATCAAGGACCTTCAATCGAACGAATATTCGCACGAGTCGGCGCGTGCCGCCGAGCTGATGCAGTCCTCGATCGACGTGGTGCATGACGGCAACAACCGAGGGGTCAAGCAGGCCGGCTTCGCGGTCCTCAACACGGCGCATCGACCCGCGATCCTGGTCGAGATGGGTTTCGGTACCAATGCCGATGATGCGCGACTCATGACCGGGGCATCAGGCCAGCGCGCGCTTGCTCGCGCGATCGCGGACGCGATTGTCGCCTACCTCGTCGAACACGACCGGAAGACCGGATGAGGCGCGCACTCCTCCTTGGCGCCTGCCTGATGGGATGCACCTGGTCGAACTCGCTCTACCGGGCACGGCAACTTGCCTCGTCAGCCGAGCGAGCTGAGCGGCAGGACCGTGCTGAGGACGCGGCCACGATCTGGGGTCAGGTCGCGGTGAAGGCCGAATCGGCCTATGCCCGGAACGCCACCGGACGTCGGGGGGGGGAGGCGCTCTGGCTCCGTGGCCGTGCCTCGGCGCGTCTCGGCGACTGCAGCGGGGCGATCCCACTGCTCGAACAGGCGGGGCTGCAGGCCGATGGCGCCGGGTGGCAGGAGACCGTCACCCTCGACTTGGCGCGCTGTCGGACGAGATCCGACGCTCCAAGCTCGGCGCTGGCGGCCCTGCAGGTCCTGCTGGCGAGCCGGGATGAAACGATTCAGCGGGAGGCTCGGACCTTGTCCGGCCGAGCACTCGTCCGGGCCGGACGCTGGGAGGAGGCGCTCGACGCGCTCCGCGATGATGACACCGAGGATGGACGGTGGCAGCGCGCCATCGCCGCCGCACATCTCGGCCGCACCACGGAGGTGCTCGCGCTCACGGAGCCTCGTGTGATCCGGGGTGACACGCTCGCCAACTGGACCGAGTTGCTCACGCCACTGGGGAGCCAGGGCGCGGCAGCGGTCGACTCACTGCTCACGGTGCTCGGGTCGATGCCCTTGGTCGGCGCGCCAACTCGGCAGCGATGGCAATACGCGGCGGCCGAGGGACTCGCGGAGCGGGATCCCGTCGAATCGGACCGACGACTCCAGGCACTCGTGGCGGCCAAGGATGAGGGACCGGGCGCCAATAGTGCACGAATCGCCCTCGCGACGAGGCGCATGAGTGCGGTCACGGACAGTGCCACCCTCGAGGCCGCGCTCGTGCGACTGCGCGTGCTGCAAGGCGGGGGGGGGAGTGCCGCGTTCGTCATTCGGCCGATGCTCCGGGTCGGCGATGGCATCCTGGCCGACATCGCCAGCCATCCTGCGGATTCGGCATTGGGGGACCTGGCCTTCTTCCATCAGGCCCAGATCGCCCGCGACTCGCTGCTCGCACCGGCGCTCGCCGATTGGCTCCTCGGGGAGATCGAACGTCGCTGGCCGACGTCGGCCTACCTCGTCAAGAGCATGCTGGTCCGGATCGTCCTGCAGCCCGATTCGGCTCGCGCCATCAGGGAGCGGGTTCGGTCATTTCCCGACTCGCCCTATCTGCGGTACCTCGATGGACGCGAGGGTCGTGCGTTCGCTGTCCTCGAGGACTCGCTTGAACGCTACCTGAGCCTGCGCGCGACACTCCGACCCGATCTGTCGGACGACAAGCCTCGTCCAGGGGTGTCGGACTTCGAATGACCCTGACTCGCGTCGTGGCCGGTCTGTCGTTTCCGAATCCCGTGCTGCTGGCGTCTGGGACCGCCGGGTATGGTGTCGAACTGGCCGGAGTCACTGACCTGCGATGTCTGGGCGGAGTGGTCACCAAGGCCGTCTCGCTGGAGCCCCGAGCGGGGAATCGGGCCCCGCGAGTCGCGGAGTTTGCCGGCGGGATGCTCAACAGCGTCGGGTTGGCGAATCCCGGAGTGGTGCACGTCGCAGCGCATGAGTTGCCGGCGCTGGCCGCGCTCGCGCTACCGGGCCGGATCCTGGTGAACGTGGTCGGCTTCACTCGGACCGAATACGCCGACGTCATTCGGACGCTTGATGATATCCCGGGTCACGATGGCTACGAGCTCAACCTCTCGTGCCCCAACACCAGTGCGGGTGGGGTCGAATTCGGGGCAGATCCCGCGAGTGTCGCTGCCGTGGTGAGCGCGTGTCGTGCGGTCACCGCGCGACCGCTCTTCGCCAAGCTGTCGCCGGCACTGCCCGACATTCCCGCGATCGCCACGGCCGCGCATGCCGCCGGGGCGGACGGGATTTCCCTGGTCAACACGATGCCCGGGATGCTCCTCGATGGCGGCCAGCCCAGACTTGGGCATGGCTTCGGAGGCGTGAGTGGCCCGGCATTGTTGGCGAGCGGCATTCTCGCGGTTCGGCGCGTTCGCGACCGGCTACCCGAGGTGGCGATCATCGGTATCGGCGGGATTCGGGGCATCGCAGAAGCCATGCAGTACCTTCTGGCCGGGGCCGATTTGATCGCGGTTGGCACAGCGGGACTTGCCGACCCTCGGGCCCCGATGCGACTCGTCCGCGACCTGGAGCGACACCTTGGCTGAACTGATCACGGCGCTCGATCACCCCGATGCCCCCGCGGCGGTGGCGTGCCTCGACCTCCTGCCCGACGGGGCCGCCGTCAAGGTGGGCTCCGTCCTCATGACGGTGGCAGGGCCTGGTTTCGTGCGCGGATTGGTTGATGCCGGGCACGCCGTATTCCTCGATCTCAAGTGGCATGACATCCCCAACACCGTGGCCGGCGCGATCCGCTCAGCCCGCGCGCTTGGCGTGGACATGGTGACCGTCCATGCCCTTGGCGGCCGCGAGATGCTCGAGGCCGCGGTGGAAGCCGCTCAGGGGACCGTGCGGGTGATCGCGGTGACCGTGCTTACCTCCCATGATCTCGCGAGCTTTCAGGCGGTCCTGGGACAGCCCGTCCCCGACCTGCGTCTTGAAGTGAGCCGACTTGCCGGCATGGCGATCGGGGCCGGAGTGGATGGGGTTGTCTGCTCGCCTGAGGAATTGGCCGTCGTTGCCCCGATCGCCAGTGGGCGGCGGATTGTGGTGCCGGGGATCCGCCGGCATGGCGATGCGACGGGTGATCAGGCCCGAGTTGCCACACCGGAGGCCGCGGTGGCGGGCGGGGCCACCCACCTTGTGGTGGGGCGGCCAATCACGGCTGCCGTGGACCCGGCCTACGCGTGGCGAGCATTCAGGGAAGTGCTCGACGCCTGAGTCGCCGACCGGGGGCTTGGGCGCGTGTTCGGCCGGGGGCTTGGTCTTGCGAAGAGTGCCGACCGGCCGTATCATTCCCAGCTGTCCCGAAAACACGGGTTCCGGAGAGATACTAGTGAAGGTACGGTCGAGCGTGAAGCCAATCTGTGAGAGCTGCCGCGTGGTCAAGCGCCGCGGCGTCGTGCGCATCATTTGCAAGCGCACTCCCAAGCACAAGCAGCGGCAGGGTTAGGTCATGGCACGCATTGCGGGCGTGGATCTTCCGCGCGAGAAGCGAGTGGTCATCGGCCTGACGTACATCTTCGGGATCGGCAACGCCACGGCGCAGATGCTGGTCAAGGAGACCGGGATCGCGGATGCGACGCGCGTGCGCGACCTGACCGATGTCGAGGTCGGCCGCCTGCGCCAAGCCATCGAACGCATGGTCAAGACCGAGGGTGCGCTCCGCACCGAGGTCGCCATGAACATCAAGCGCCTGATGGACACCGGCTCGTATCGCGGCGTGCGTCATCGGCGCGGACTTCCTGTGCGCGGTCAGCGTACGCACACCAACGCCCGGACGAAGAAGGGCCCCCGTCGGGCCATTGCCGGCAAGAAGAAGGCGACGAAGAAGTAACCGATGACCGCACCCACGACTGGCAAGACTGGCGCGAAGCGCTCCCGGAAGACGGCTGAGGCGGAGGGGATGGTTCACATCTCCGCGACCTTCAACAACGTCCTCATCACGATCACCGACATGCGTGGCAACACGATCACCTGGGGCACGGCTGGCAAGGCCGGGTTCAAGGGATCGAAGAAGTCAACGCCGTTCGCGGCGACGGTGGCCTCGGAGAACTGCGCCCGCGAGGCGATGAACTTCGGGGTGCGGCGCGTGCACGTTCGCGTGCAGGGCCCCGGCAGCGGACGCGAGTCGGCGATCCAGGCACTGGCCTCGGCTGGGCTCAAGGTCGCCTCGATTCGCGACGTCACCCCGATTCCTCACAACGGGTGCCGGCCGCCCAAGAAGCGGCGGGTCTAGTCCATGTCACGTTATACCGGTCCCGCTTGTCGGCTCTGCCGCCGCGAAGGCACCAAGCTGTTCCTCAAGGGCACGCGCTGCCTGACCGAGAAGTGCGCCATCGAGCGTCGGCCGTACGCGCCGGGCCAGCATGGCAACAACAACATGGGCCGCAATCGCAAGATGTCGGAGTACGCGAAGCAGCTTCGCGAAAAGCAGAAGGTCAAGCGGATGTACGGGCTCACCGAGACCCAGTTCCGCAATACCTACACCCGGGCCTCGCACCTCCCCGGCGTCAAGGGCACCAACCTGCTCGTGGCGCTCGAGACGCGGCTCGACAACCTCGTCTATAGAATGGGCTTCGCGGCATCGCGCCTCGCCGCGCTCCAGCTCGTGCGCCACGGCCATGTCGAGGTCAACGGCAAGCGAG
>JBBSPX010000050.1:0-16827 GCA_038258395.1 Gemmatimonadales bacterium
GTCTGCCGCGTCGTACTGTCGCGCGATGATCAGGTTGGGATCGCTCAGGAACTTGAAGGGGAGATCGAACTCACGCGCAAACCGGACATGCGAGGTGAGCGAGTCGGTCGAGATCCCCGCCACCACCACGTCCTTGCCAAACAACTCGGCGGCGCGATCGCGAAGTCCCTGCCATTCCGCGGTACACCCAGGCGTGAAATCACCCGGATAGAAGGCGAGCACCACGACGCGCCCGAGTTCCTTGCGGAGCGAGAACGGCTGGTCGACCGGGCCCAGCCCATCCCGGGTCGCGTACTGCAGGACGATATCCGGTGCCGGTCGTCCAACCCGCGCCTCCTCGGCGACCCGAAGCCGGATCGACACCGGCGCGGGAGCATCCTGGCCGCTCGCCGCCACGACCGGGAGACAATTCACCATCGCAAGCACAACGCTCCGCCAACGCCTCGTCATCGTGCCACCACCTTCGCAAGTTCCGCCGTAAGGTCCTGCTCCGCACCGATGCCCGTGTACCGGATCACGCCGTCGGTCCCGATGATCACGACATACGAGGTCGCTGGCGCCTGGAAGGCGCGCACCGCGGTGCCGCGATCGTCATACATGACCCGATAGGGGGGCTTCTGCTTCGCCACCCATGCCGCCACGCGCCGCTTCGGATCGTTCACGGTGACATTGACCCCGACAAAATCCACGCGACGGCCGTAAGCCGCATGCGCCGCGCGCATGGTGGGCATCAGCGCCTCGCACACCTCGCACCACGTGGCCCAGAACTCGATCAGCATTGGCCGACCCGTGGCCTTCGCATCGAGGGTGACCGAGGTCCCGTCAAGCGTCATGACCGTGATCGCCGTGGCAGCGGTTCCCACCTGCTGTGCCGCGAGCGAGGCGCTCCCCCCCCCGAATATCCCGCACATCGACAGCACGAGTGCGCTCCGACCCCACGGGTTCAATACCATACCGATCCCATCCTGACGAAGTAGTACTCGGCCATCGCCAGCATGACGACGGCGGCGATCCGCTTGATCCAGATCATCCACTGGCCGGCACGGGGCAACGACGCCAGTGTGCCGGCACTCAGGCCGATGACGACCAGCAGGGTGCACATGCCGAGGGAAAAGACAAACAGGTAGGCAAATCCCCACGCGGCACTCTGCGTTGTGGCCACCCATGTAAGGACGGCCGCGAACGCCGGTGCCCCACACGGCGCCGCCACCAGGCCCGACGTGGCGCCCACCAGGAATGCCCCACCCGGCGAGCCACCACCGAGGGCGCTGGCCCACGCCACCAGGCGCGTGGGCGCCCGAACCGGCAGGACATCGAGCATCGCGAGCGCCGCGAGCAAGAGCACATTGCCGATCGCGAAGTAGGCCCACGGGTTGCTTGAGATGCCCCCGAAGAGCGATCCGGTCATCCCCGCGATCAAGCCGAGGGTGGCGTAGACCATCGCCAGCCCGAGCACGTAGCTCCCGGTCAGGAGCGCCGTCCGCGCACGACTCCGCCCGATCGACCCCGTACCACCGAGCAAGCCAGCCGTGATCGGGATCATCGGATAGATGCATGGTGTCAGGGAGGTCGCGACACCTGCGGCGAAGAGCAGCCCCAGCGCCGTCAACGGATGATCGGCGAGCGCACCACTCAGCGCAGGATCAAGCATCGACGTCAGACCCCCGCCGGCTGTTCCCCGTACCGGCGCGCGACGTAGTCGTCGAGAATCACGAGGAAATCGGCGACGATCGTGTCGCCACGCAGCGTCGTGAGCAAGGCACCGTCGACGTACACCGGGGCGCGCGGGTCCTCCGCCGTGCCGGGCAGGGAAATGCCGAGGTCAGCGTGCTTCGATTCACCGGGACCGTTCACCACGCACCCCATCACCGCGACCCGGAGCGACTCGACACCCGGCCGCTGTTCACGCCAGTCGGACATGCGCGTGGCCAGATGGGACTGGATCTCTTCGGCCATCTGCTGGAAGAAGGTGGAGGTGGTTCGACCACACCCCGGGCAGGCGGTGACCTGCGGCGTGAAGTGGCGGATCTCCATCGACTGCAGGATCTGTTGCGCGGTCCGGACCTCCTCGGCCCGATCGCCACCGGGCCGGGGTGTGAGCGAGACCCGGATCGTGTCGCCGATGCCACGCTGCAGGATGATGCCGAGGCCGAGCGCACTGGCGACCTGTCCCTTCATTCCCATGCCGGCCTCGGTGAGTCCGAGGTGAAGTGGCAGGTCGGTCCGTGCCGCGAGTCGGGTGTACACCTCGACCAGGTCCTGCACCCCCGAGACCTTCACCGAGAGGATGATGCGGTCGTGCGCCTGCCCGACGGCCTCGGCGGCGCGCGCCGACCGGAGCGCGGACTCGACCATTGCCTCGAGCATCACCTCGCGTGCGTCGGCCGGAGCCGTGAGGGCGGCATTCGCGTCCATCATCTCGGTGAGCAGTTGCTGATCGAGCGAGCCCCAGTTGACCCCGATCCGGATCGGCTTGTCGTTGGCGATCGCCACCTCGACAATGGCCCGGAAATGCTCGTCATGTCGTTTGCCGCCGACGTTGCCAGGATTGATCCGGTACTTGGCGAGCGCGCGTGCGCAGTCGGGGTAGCGCGTCAGCAACAGATGGCCATTGTAGTGGAAGTCGCCGACGATCGGGACGGCGATGCCCCGGGCTTCGAGTCCGGCCACGATCGCGGGGATGGCTTGGGCAGAGGCATCGTTGTTGACGGTGACGCGGACCAACTCGCTGCCCGCCTCGGCGAGCGCCGCGACCTGGTCGATCGTCCCCGTGACGTCGGCGGTGTCGGTGTTGGTCATCGATTGCACCACGACCGGATGCAACGAGCCGACCGCCACGGATCCAATCGTGACGGTCGGCGTGGGTCGGCGAATGATCACCGACATCGTGCTGTGCTCAGCCGAGGCCGAGCTGTGTTACGAAGCGGTCCCACTCACCCGGGGTCACCGCACCATCGAGCCGCAACGGCTCCAGTGCGGCCATGATCTCGGCCCGGGTGCCACCGATACTGCGGTCGCGCAGCTCCTGGATGGTGCGGGCAAACCGGTGCTCGTACTCCTGCGGGGTGAGCTCGCCACTCTTGTGGGCGGCCGAAAGCTTGCGCAGTTCATCGGCGGCACGCGCCGGCGGGATCGGAGTCTGCTTGTCGTCGGGCATGCGGGAAATCCTGAGGAAAGGGTCGACCGGAAAGATAACAGGATTCTGAGGTCGGGGTGCCGCCACCGCGAGGCCCGGAACCACCGGCATCAGGCTAGCGGACGCGGCTTCGGCCTGTCGTCTCACACCCCGACGACCGACGGGTGTCGGCGAGTGCCGAGATCTTCCAGCCCGCGGCGGTGCGAATCAACCACATGACGTCGATGCCGCAGTGAGAGAATTTCTCCCCAACGGCAAACGTATAGAAGACGAGCAAGGTGGCGAGATCACCATCGACCCGGATTTCTGGGTCGTAGATCTGCTCATCCCACGGCGGTCCAGACCGGCTGGCTTGGGCGACAAACCCGACCACCGATTGGAAGTCAACCGGCAGACCGGCCCGTGGCACTCCGGTCATCTTTGCGCCCGGTGCGAAGGCCGAGGCGATCATGGTGCTGTCATGCGCGCGCATGCCGTCAAAGAGCCGCTTCGCCACCGCGACCACCACATAGGCCTCAGGGCCATCGGCCGCCGCTCGCGGGGCATCCTGGGCGACGACGGGGGCGACGATCACCAGGGCGAGCAGGAAGGCAGCGCGCATGGGCAACTCCTTGAGGTTGAAACCTTGGTGTCCTACGACGGTAGGGGAGAGGGGGTTTCCGCCATCTCGAGAAACGAGAAACGAGAAACGAGAAGCGAGAAGCGAGAAGCGACGAGACACTTCCACCTACCAGGAGCAATCATGACCACCGAAGAACATACCGTCCCGGGTGAAAAGCTGGTCGAGCGCGTGAAGGAGCTGATCAAGGAGGGGAACGCGCGGCGCGTGATCGTCAAGAACGGCGAGGGCGGGACGTTGATGGAGATCCCGCTGACGATGGGGGTGGTGGGAGCCGTGATGATTCCGGTCTGGGTGGCACTCGGTGCAATCGCGGCACTCGCCGGCCACTACACCATCGCGATCGAACGCCAAGACGACCGGGTGGATCCCAAGGGCGAGCTGCGCTGAGCCGCCCCTGGGCCAATGTGCTCAGGGTAGTGCGATATCGATGGTGACGCGGGCCGCCGGTACCGACACACCAGTGGTCGGGATGGTGATGGTTGTCCCCCCCCCAACTGGTTCGGCGGCGAAGCCGAAGCTGCCCGCCATCGTCCCAAGCGACGACGCGCACCCAGCGACGCCCTGGGTTCCAGCAGGAATCGGGCAGGCACTGCTGGCCCCGAATGTCGCACTGCTCACGCCGACCGAGCCGGTGGTGGCGACATAACTGACGGGCGTCCCGCCACTAAGGTCAACCCACGCCCCGAAGCCGATCCGTGTGGCCGACTCCTCACCCATCGGCGTGGTCGGGACCGACGATGGCGCGTTGCCGGCATCGAAATCGATCACCCCCGCACTCAGTACCGCTGTTGGGGAACTGAGATCGTCTACGGCAAGGAAACCGGTCCAGATCACGTGCAGCGCATCGCTCCCCAAGGCGCCTCCATGCACGGTGATGTCGAACTGCCCGCCGAAGGCCTGGTAAGTGCCCGAGGGTTCGCCTTGGCTCGAGGTGCCGATGGTGATGGTGGTAGCACTCCCGATGTTCCCGGCCATCAGTGGCATCGCGAATCCGGCAAGACCCGCCTCAGCCGAATTGGCCAGCACGGCATTGATCACTTCGGGATTGGTCATGAGGAGTGTGAGTTGGTTCCGCTCTGCGACGGTGAGGTCACCATTGGTGCCCGGCGTGGGACCGGTGCCCGCGTCGCTCCCGCACGCGGCGATGAGGATGGCGGTGGACAGGAGGGTCAGGGTCCGGCAACGCAGCATGGCGGCTTCCTCATTCGGGTTCCCGGAGAGTATCGGTGCCTCCGGCGTACGGGACAAGTCGACACCGCTCGCGTCGATGCCTCAGCGGTCGACCAGGCTCCGGAGTCGTGCCGCGATCTGTTCACGGAGCCACGACTCCGCGCCGTCTCGGATGGTCCGTTTCCAATCATCGAGCTGCTCACGATCGACATCAATATGTGGATCCCAGTCATCGGGATCGAAGTGAACGCAGTCCTGGGCTTCGGGCTCGGTTCCCAGCAGGAAGACCTCGCGCTGGTCACATCGCGAGAGCCAGCCGCCCTGCCCTGTCGCGACCCACTCCTCGACGATGCCCTCGGGTTCCTCGAAGCGCTCGTCATCGAGGTCCGCCTCACCCAGGAAACGCGCCACGATCGGCAGTGCCGCCTGCGCCCCCGTCCGATGGAGCGAGGCGCCGTCGTCATGCCCCACCCAGACGCCGACCACAAGCGTTGGCGTATAGGCGACGAACCAGGCATCCCGCCAGTCGTTGGAGGTCCCGGTCTTGCCGGCGATGGCACTGGCGAAGCGGTACGGCTGGAGCGCCGCGCCGGTGCCGTGGTCAACGGCACCTTCCAGTGCGGAGGTCACGAGATAGGCGGCGGCGGGGTCGGCGACGCGGGAGATGTGCGACGGATCGCCGTCGTGCAACACGCCGCGCCCGACCCGGGTCGCGAGCACCATCCGCGACGCCGCGAGTTCACCCGCATTCGCGAATACGCCATAGGCGCGCACCAGTTCGAGCAGGGTCACCTCGCCGCTGCCGAGCGCGAGGGCGGGCACCGGCTGGAGCGTCGAGGTGATGCCGAGTCGTGCGGCGGTTGCCACGATCCGATCCGGGCCGATCGCCAGCCCGATCCGGGCGAACGGCACATTGCGCGATTGCTCGAGCGCCTCGCGCAACGTTACCTCACCCCGAAAGTCGCCGTCGTAGTTTGCAGGCCGCCACGGCCCCTCGCGCGTCGGGACGCTGAGCGGGACATCGGCGACCTGCGACGCCAGGGTGAATGCCGGCGGGGCATCCCCCCCCCCCTTACGCTCAAGAGCGGCGAGCGCCACGATCGGCTTGAAGGCGCTGCCGGGTTGGCGATGTGCGTCGACCGCGCGATTGAACTGACTCGCGCCGTAGTCGCGGCCGCCCACCATCGCGAGCACATCGCCGGTGCGCGGATCGATGGCCACGAGCGCACCCTGCGCGCCGGGTTGCCGGAGCGACGCCAAGCCGGCGGCGATCGCCCGTTCGGCGGCGAGCTGGAGTGAGGCATCAAGGGTGGTGTACACGGCAGCGCCGCGGTCCGGCAGACCGCGGGCAACCTCCGCGCCCAAGGCATCGCGGAAGTAGCGCGCATCGAGTGTACGCGCTGGGTGCGGGCGCGCACCGACCCGACGCTGCGTGGCGCGACGCGCCTCAGTGTCATCGATCCGGCCCTGGTCCTGCATCAGGGCGATCACCAGGTCACGCCGTGCGGTCGCATCGGCGGGATGACGCGTCGGCGCCAAGCGGTTCGGCGAATGGATCATCCCGGCCAGCGTCGCCGATTCCGCGAGCGAGAGCTCGGAGACGTCCTTTCCGAAGTAATAGCGCGCCGCGGCGCCGACGCCGTGCAGGGCGATCCCCTGATCCTGACCCAGGTAGATCTCGTTGAGATACGCCTCGAGGATCTGATCCTTGGGGTACCGCGACTCGAGCACCAGCGCGAGCGCCGCCTCCCGCAGCTTGCGGAGTGGGGTGCGATGCGCACTCAGGAAGAGATTCTTCGCCAGTTGCTGCGTGATCGTGCTGCCACCCTCGGCGATCCCTCCGGCGCGGATGTTGGCCACCATCGCGCCGCCGATCCGCCGGAGATCGAGGCCGCTGTGTTCACGGAAACGCTTGTCTTCGATGGCGAGGACCGCGTCGATCAGCTGGTCAGGCATCTCGCCAAGAGCGACTGGAACCCGCGACTCCGTCGGTGCACCGACGACCGACCCGATCAGCATGGCGCTGTGCGCGTCGCCATTCCACGCGACGGAGCGGGTATACAGCCCGGTGGGAACACGGTCCTCTGGCGACACCCGATGACCGCGCACCAGCGCCTCCGCCACAATGAGCGCGGTGGCGAGCGTACCGGCAGCCAGCACGGCACCCACCACGCGACGTCGAGTGCATCGCGTCCGCAGCGCTGCCCATCGCGCGCGCCACGCCTCGCCTCGAACTCGCAGTTGGGACTTCCAGGTTGCCCAGTCCATCGGTGATTCCTCCATCGGGGCTTGAGATGCACCAGACGGAGAGTTGGTCGCCGAAGTTTCAGGATGTAACGCGGATCCCTGGCTGCTAGGATTCACGGTCTGCCATCACACATCCACTCGACGAGAGGCCACCATGCCGGACCTGACTGGACAAACCGCGATTGTCACGGGAAGCACCAAGGGCGTCGGGCTGGCGACCGCCCGCGCGCTGGTCGAGGCGGGCGCCTCGGTGGTGGTGAGCGCCCGGACCGCCAAGGACGTCGAGGCGACGGTGGCCACGCTGACTGCGGGGGCGCGAGGCGAGGTGATCGGGGTCACCGCCGACGTGGCGAACTACATGGAGTGCGAGCGCCTGGTCGCGGAATCCGTTGCGCGACTCGGTCGACTCGATATCCTCGTCAACAACGCCGGGCTCGGCATCTTCGCATCGATCCAGGAGATGAGCTACGCGGACTGGCGCACCCAGATCGACGTGAACCTTGGCGGCGTCTGGTCATGCACCAAGGCCGCGATCCCGCACCTTGTCGAGGCCGGCCAACGTGAGGGGGGGGGATGGGTGATCAACATCGGGTCGCTCGCGAGCCGCCATCCGATGAACGGCGGCACCGGCTACAATGCCTCGAAGTTCGGCCTGCTCGGCATGACCGAGGCGATGATGCTCGACCTCCGGCAACTCGGCATCCGGGTGAGCATCGTGATGCCCGGATCGATCAACACGGATTTCGGCGGCACGCCGGCGGCCAGCGGTCGAGGCTGGAAGCTTGAGTCTGAGGACTGTGCGCGGGCGGTGATGCAGTTGCTCTCGTACCCGAAGGGCGCGCATGTGAGCCGGGTCGAGATGCGGCCGGCGATGCCACGGAGCAAGTGAGAAGATGTCATCCCGAGCGGAGCGCTCGAAGAGCGTGCAGTCGAGGGATCTGCACGTTCCAGCGCTGTAGTGCAGATCCCTCCATTGCGGCCGCTGTGCGGCCTCCAGTCGGGATGACATCGCTGGGCGTCCGACTTCTGACTTCGGACGTCCGACTCCTCAGGTCACGCGCACCTTGATGTTACGCCACTTCCCCTGCCGGAAGCGGGCCCAACTGAGTGTGCTGCGAGCAATGTGGCCGACGAGGATCGCGACCCAGATGTGGATCGACTGAAGGGTCCCGAATTGCTGGATCGCGAGGCAGATCCCGAGGGGGATCACCACTTGCGAGACGATCGAGATGTAGAGCGGGCTCTTCGTGTCACCAGTGCCCTGCAGACCCCCAGTAAAGGCGAGGGCGGTGGCAATGAAGATCCCGGAGACACTGAGCACGTGGAGCAGTTGCACGCCAATCTCAACGGCGACGGCGTCGTCCATGCTGAAGATCGCCAGCAATTGTCGCGGGATCAGCAAAAAGGCGAGGCCGATCACTGCCGCGCCGATGCCCCCGATCCGGGCGGCGACCCCGACGCCCTCCCGGACACGATCGGGCTGATTGGCGCCGAGGTTCTGGCCGGCCACCGCGGCCGCGGCACCCATCAATCCGACGGCGGTCCACGTCACGAACGAGAAGAGCTGGCCATACGACACGGCGAACGCTGCTTGCGCCGCCGCACTCGCGGCGAGCGACCCGATGAAGGCGAGCATCAGCACCCCGCCGATATTCATCGCGATGCCCTGGATACCCGTCGGCAAGCCGAACCGGAACAGCTCCCGGATGATGGCCCAGTCGGGCCGATATCCCATCCCCTTCGGGAACGACACTACCCAGCCACCGTGCCAGAGTCGCCAGAGGCCGTACACGCCCACCAACCCCGACGCGATCACGGTGCCCATCGCGGCGCCGGCGGTGCCGTAGGCCGGAATCGGGCCGAGTCCGCGGATCAGGATGACATTGAACACCACGTTGAGCACGGTCATGCTGACACCCAGCACCATCGGCGTGCGCGCATCGCCGGCCGACCGGAGGGCGCCACCGATCATGAAGAAGATCAGCATGCCGATGTTGTAGACGAACATGATGCGGAGGTAGGGCAACGCCTCGACCTGCACGCCAGGCGCGGCATTGACGAAGTCGAGCAGCGTCGGCGCCAGCACATAGCCCAGTGGTGCGAGGATGCCCAGGGAGAGCGCGATCGCGGTCAGGAAGGCCTGATACACGGTGCGATCGGCCATGAGCTCATCACCTGCCCCGACAAATCGAGCGACCAGCACGCTCATCCCGGTGAACAGCGCCATGATGAAGGCCACCACGACGATGAAGACCTGGCTCGACACCCCGATCGCGGCGTTGCCGCGGAAGCCGACGTAGTGTCCGACCATGACGTGATCGACCATGCCTTGCAGCCCACCGATCACGTTCGCGATCATGGTGGGCCAGGCAAGCTTCCAGATCGCGGCACCGAGTGGACCGTCGATGATCGAGCGATCATACTTGCGACCCACTCGCTGCGCGGCCGGCGGCATGTCGAGCGCGGAGCCAGCAGCGGCTGGGGTGTCGGCGGGGGTGTCAGGCACGCCGGGAATCTAGCCGCACCGACGATGCCATTCGTCAGGAATCGGTCACGATACAGTCTCCACGGTCCACCGTGCCAGCAGCTTCGTATCCGGATCGATGATCAGGGCCCGTGCCGGTGAGGAGACCTGAACGGGGATCGTGATCGGCTCGCCCGAGGTGATCACGACCCGACCCCGCGTCGTGCTGCCGTCCGCGAGCTCGATGGCGTACTCGACCGGCACGGTGAAGCGATGATCGGACAGCTCGGGGATCAGCGTCACTGTTGCGTTGCCGCTCCCCTGGTCGACCCCAAGCACGGCGCGGAACGCCGGGATACCGCCTTGCCGGAGCCATTGATCGAAGAAGGTACCGAGCGACTGGCCGGAGGCCTCCTCCATGGCGCGCTGAAGGTCGGCGGTCGAGGCGTTGCCGTTGAAGTGGTCCCGATAGTAGGTCTGGATGCCGTGCCAGTAGGCGTCGTCACCAACGAGGTTGCGGAGCATGTGCAGGGTCCAGGCGCCCCGCTGGTAGGTCATGCCATTGCTCACCTTGGACATGTCGCGCAGGCCATCGTGCACGACCCGGTAGTCGGGCGTTGTCGCGTAGAACTTGGCGATCGTCTCGCGGCTCTGCTTGAGCCCGCTGACAAAGTCATCGCGCCCCCGCGCGTGTTCACGGTAGAGCAACGTGAAGTAGGTCGCGAAGCCTTCGCTCAACCAGACATCATCCCAGTCACATTCGGTGACCGCATTGCCGAACCACTGGTGCGCGAGTTCATGGGCAATGACGTTCTGCCAGCCGATGGCACGGGTGCCGCTCACCGACGGTTCGCCGTACATAATGGCGCTCGCCGCCTCCATGCCACCACTGACCGTGGCCGACACGACGTTGGCCAGCTTCTCGTAGGCGTACGGTCCGACGCGGTCGCTATAGAACTGCATCACATCACAGGTCGGCTCCCGGAAATCGTAAAACCCCGCGTCGCGGTCTTGGGCGTAGACCCACGTCTCGATGGCGACACCCTGGCACGTCCCGACCTGCTGCACGGCGAACTCTGCCACGCCCAGCGTGTAGAGCCACGTCGCGATCGGCACCGACTGTTGCCAGTGGGTCCGCCGCATCCCGCCGCCCAGGTCGGTCTCCTCAATTCGCAATCCATTGGAGACGACCTGATAGTGCGATGGTGCGGTGACCACCATCTCGCTGGTCGCCTTGTCGTACGGGTGATCGACCGTGGGCAACCAGTTGCGGGCCTTGTTGGGCCAGTTGTCCGAGAAGATGGTGCGATCGCCGTACTTGTTGGGGCCGAACCGCAGCGCACCGGCGGGCTCGCCGTGGTAGGCGATGCGGACCTGCACCAATTCACCGGGCGTGGCATGGTGCCCGAGTTGGATCAGCAGCACATCGCCGGTATGGCGGTACGTCAGGATGCGGTCGCCCATCGTCACCGACTCGACCGTCATGCCACGACCCTCTCGGGCATTGGTGGGTTGGGTCAGATCGAGCCGCAGCGTCGAGTCGCCACCCGCGAGGTATCGTGCCGACACCGTCGCGGTGGCACGAAGGGTATCGTCTGTATCGGAGAACGCGAGATCGAATCGGTAGTGGACGATATCGATCCGTGGATTCTTCGGATAGTCGTCGGCATGCGGCGAGGCAAGGAGCGATGCGAGCGCGACGGCAGTCGAGATGAGGATGGGGACCTCTGGGTGTGGTGGTGTGTCTGGAAGCTAGTGGCGTGTCAGACGATACAGCACGACCAGCGGTTCGTCGAGGGCGCCCGCCTAGTTCACCACCGCCGACAAGATCCCGCGAGGAATGAGTTCTTCACGGATCCGGCGCCAGATACCGTACTGACCATAGTTGCCCGCGGTGACCACCACCACGATATCCAGCGCCGGGACGACCAGCATGAACTGGCCACCATTTCCGCTCGCTTCGAAGCTCTCGTACTCGCGTCCGGCGACCTGCAACAGATGACGATGCCATCCGTAGCCATCGGTGGAGCCATCAGGACGATTGATCCGCCAGGCGGTGCTCTCCTGCACCCACTCCTCCGACACCACTCGGCTTCCATGCCACTCCCCCCCCCTGAGGTAGAGTTCGCCGAACTTGAGGAAGTCACGCGGCCGCATCTGAACGCCACCTGCCGAATAGCCCTGACCATCGGGCATCAGGTTCATCGCATAGTGTTCGATCTCCAGCGGCTCGGCGACCTGGGCGTCGAAATACTCCGGGAGCCAGGATCCGGTCACAGCGGCGATCGCTCCACCCACGAGATTGATACCGGCGGAACAGTAGGCATAGCGCGAGCCGGGCGCCCGAACCAGCGGCAGCGCCAGCGCGTACCCGTACCAATCGTTCGAGCTGCCTTGCATCAGATCCTCTCGCCCGGGGGAGGTGTCATCATCGTCATCGCATGCGAGACCAGAACTGTGGGTCAGGAGATTCCCGAGGGTGATGGTGGTGTCGATATCGCTTGAGGTAAAGATCGTGCGGAGTCGGCTGTCGACGCCGAGTGTGGTGTGGTCGCGCATTGCCGCGCCGAGCATCACGGAGGTGAAGGTCTTCGACGCCGAGCGTAGGTCGTGCAGCCGGTCCGGGGCGTAGCCGCGGAAATACTCATCGAGTACCAGTCGGCCATGGCGTGCCACGACGACGGAATGGATGAGCATCGTGGTGTCGTTCACCGGGTCGCTCGATGCGATCGCCCGAACGAGGGACGCCAGTCGCTCGTCGTCGATTCCCATGCGGCCGGCGTCGGCCGACTCCCAGCCGTCCCCCAGATCCGGAGGGATCCGGTATTGGTAGGGCGAGTGCCCGATTCGCGGTGAAAATCCGGTGGCCTGATCGGGCAGGATTGGGCGGAGGATGAGAGGTGAGCCGAAGTCGAAGGTGATCGTCTGCCCTTCGGCGTCGTACGGTTGCGTGAACCGCTCGCGACCTTCGGGGTCGATCAGTGCAAGGCGGTCGCCACGCGGTATCAGCGTGAACGTCATCCCACCGCTCCAATTGAAGTCCGGGTTCTGGAAGACGCCGCGTAGGGTGCCGTCCGGTGCGGCCCGCACCTGCAGGTAGAGGGCAACCTCTTCGGGGACCGGCGTGACCAAGCCACGCCATATCGCCGCACCGGCCGCCGCCAATTGGATCGGTATGGCGAATGGCCGGCCGTTCCCCGCCGGCTGCAACCAGAACGCACGCGGCCCGCGCTCGGCGCTCAGTCCCTGGACCCTGAGCTCACCACGACCTCCGGCGAAGGTGACGGTGAGGGTGTCGCCTCGGGGCGCACCAACAGCCTCGATCCCACCCACCGACGCGGTCCAGGTCCCGGACACGTTGCGCACCACGAGTTGGCCGTGGAGCGGCATGGGTGTGGTCGACGTTCCTCCCCACAAGCCGAGCAATGCATCCTGCCCCGAGACGACGCGAGTCGGTGCCAGCACAAGGATCAGGAGGGTGAGAGAGAGGAGAACGTGCCGCATGTATGCCTCAATGGGTGAGTGCCGTGAAGGTCGATGATAGCAGCTCGGCGATCGCTTCGAGGCGCCCGCCTGCCCGAGCGGGCGCTGGTGCTCCGAGGAGATACCGCGCAGGCGAGCAGCTAGCAGCCGATTACCTCAGTGCTCTCGCTGCAGGCGATACAGCACAACCAGCGGTTCGTCGAGTTCGCCCTTCCGTTGGGCGAGCAGATAGTCGGCGCCGATCTCACGGATGACGAGGTCGGCCGGGACGCGGGCGATGCCGAGCAGGGTGGCATCCGTGCCGAACAGATCCCAAGTGGCGGCACTCGCGGTGTCCGGGAAGACTCGCGCCCAAAGCACGCCGTTGGCGTCCATGGCGAGCTGGTCGTAGGCGGGCATGGAGTCGGGGTAGACGAGCCAGTCGAGGATCTCCTTGATCTTGTCATGGCCGTCCGACCCGGCTTCGGCGAATGCGGTGGCCCGGACCCGTTGCCGCTCGGATGCACCGACCGGACGACGTGACTGGAGGACCCGCACGGCTCCCGTCCACCGACCACTACCATCGAAACTTCGCACCTCGTACGCGCTGCCATCACTGACTATCAGAGCAGTGTCCGTGACAACCAGCCGACCGCGTCGACCGTACGCAAGCGAATCGAACCAGATATTTCCGTCCGGGAAGTTGTAGCTCCATGAGCTGCCACCAGCGAACTCGAGGATCGGACTGATACCGCCGACGGTGTCGAGTGCCGACACGGTGAGTGTGTCCTGCCGGATTCCAGCGGGCGGGTCCATCCGGAGCCTACCGCCGAGCGCAAGCAGTCTGCCATCGCGCCATCGGGCAACGGGGTTGAGCCCGGGACTCGCGCGCATTCCATTCGGGGATTGGACAACTTCCGGTCGCGCCACGCTCTCAATCGACCGCACTGTCCCAGCAGGCTCGAACCTCGTGATCCTGCGGAGCACGTAGTCCCAAGTTTGAATGATGCCATCACTCGAAGGCAGGAGTCCCGCAAGCGCCCCGAAATCCCCAGGCCCCTCACCCCGCTGCCCGATCGTGCGAAGGAACGCGCCGGTTGTATCGAAGAGTCGCAGTTGCCGGTTCTTGCCATCGGCGATGACGAGTTCACCAGACGCCAATCGCATCGCGCCGACAACCGAGCCGAACTGCTGCGCCGCAGGACCGTCGAGTTCACCGAGCACAAGGATTGGCTGCTCAGAGAGGAGGACCACGGGCGGCGCATCGGGAGCGAGTGGCTCGTTCTCGACGATTCGAATACCGACAGAGTCTCGGATCGCGGCTCGTTGCGTGTCGCCGGTCACAGTCCCGCACCCGGCGAGTGCAAGTGACATGGTGCAGACGATCCGGACAGGTCGCATCATGCGGAAGACTCGCAGCGGCTGGGGGGACCAGAGTCTACGCCACGACGGACCCCGCGGCCAGCGCAGTCTGGAGCAGCTGTCGGTATGAAGGTCAGCGGGGGCTCTCAAGTGTGTATTACCAACAACTGGGGTGGGCATGCGGCATGAGTCGGCCCGCCCTTGGTGCAGCGCCGCCTCTCACCGTCGCAACCGCACCTTATAGACATCGAAAGCCCAGAAGCCATCCTCGTCCTCTTGTCGGTCGACGAGCAGGGAGTCGTTGACCATCTGGACGAATGGTAGATTGACCCACGTCGTCAGGAGAACGCGACCTGAGGACGGATCGCGCAGGTCAATCATGCCGTCGTAGGCCTCCCGCCGGAGGCGGCGTTGGAGTGCGGGGACGGAGTCCCGAGTCGGCGACCAGTCCCTGGCCGGGGTGCTGTACAGCAACCACAGAATTGAATCGGCAGACTCGCGTATCCCGCGAAGGAATGGAGGGGGGGGACTGACCGCATCATTGCCGGCGAAGATGAAGTTCGTCAGGCCTGCCGAGTCATACGGAGAGTACCAAGACGCAGTGTCCTCGAAGTGCCGCAGATGGGAGCCATCCCCGGCATCCCATTGGTCCATCTGGATTCGGTATCGCTGCGGAGCAGACCAGAAGGCCCCTGGTCGTTGTGATGGACCCACCTCCCCAATCGCAACGTAAACGTCTCTCCTCATGCCGGGTTGTGGGTCGGCGCCCATCTCGGCTAGAACGGCTCCATCACTGCTGAACGCCACAAACTGACGGTCAGGCGGGTAAGAATAATTGCGAACCACGATGCCGTATGTCGGCAAGGACACCGTTCGATGGCTCGGTGATGCTCGCTCCAACCGAATCGTCCGCCCCTGACCCAAGTCGCCGCTGAGCACGGTAAGCCGGCTAAATCCAGCGAACACGGTCGAATCTCCGAGCCAGGGCACCACGTTGAGAATACGGCCGTTCTCCCCGGGGCCATCGCCGCTCGCTCCGTAGGGCCGTGCGCTCGCGCCGAGCGAATCGAAGATTGCCGCTTCGCCGTTTCGCGACGTGGGTGCCGCGATGTAGCTCCCATCATCGCGGGCAACTATCATCGTCTCATTCGACAGGAGAACCGTGTCAGACGGGCCTCCGAGACGACCAAGCCTTGTAAACTCGAGCGCGCAGGCGTCGCACCCCGGACCTCGCGCAACCACCTCCGAGCGGAAGTCGGCTCCGTTGTCCAACGCCGGTGAGGTAGGCCCGCAGCCAATGATGAGGCTAAGGCCCATCATGACCGTACTCGGCAGACCAGAGCGATTGAGCACCACAAGATCCGAGAACTCACGAGGATTCGAGCGTGCTCCCATTCTGCACTCCTCCTATCCGATCGAGTGTCCAAATCCGAAATCACACCCCTGCCACCGGCCTCTGAATCTGAGGTGGTCGGTCCGGTAACCCGAAATGTGAACAGCACGCATCTCCGGGCGCTGGTCGATCCAGCAAGGCTAGGTCGTTGAATCTTCTTGAGCCTGGATCGACCGCGCTGTTCCGGAAGGGAAAATTAGGGCACGTTGTGCCCAGCAGGGATTTCAGGACCGCAGGTATAGAACGACACGAAAGTGCCGATGTGACACCCAAGTCCATCGGCACCTTCGCAGGTCCTGCCGACCGTGTCAGTCGGCCCGCTCATGAACTTGTGGCCGGCGAACTCATGCTGATCCTCGCGGCAGTGTCCGTAGCTTGTATCTGTCGCTGAGAGTGGCCGGGTTAGTCCCCAGATCCCCATTGCAACCACCACTGCGGCGATTGGTACCAACTTCCGCATGATCAGCCTCCTTGTGGGCTGGGCTACCCGAGCCCTCGGGCCGGCGAGGGTCGCCGACAAACTTAGGAAGCATGTTCGCGTCGCTTTACGCAAGGGGCTACCCCCCCCCCCAGCAATTTCAGTGCCCCGTGGCTGGGGCGTTTCCAGGAGCGGTGGCGCCGAGCTCTGCGCGCGCGGCGCGGCGACCCTAACGAGACCAGCCTATACGGCAAAACGGACCCCGCGGCTAGCGGGGTCCGTTTGGTGTGGTACGAGAGACCAGATTTAGACGGCGATGCGCTGGTCAGGGAGTTCGCAACCTCGGAGACCCCGCCGTTCCATCGCGCTGCGATGGAAGGCGGGGAGGGTTCGATGTGGGGGCGGGATTAAGATCCAGAGGGCGACCTGATGGTCGCCCCTAACGTGCGGGGGGAGCACGGGCGGGCGGCCGCGCCCCCCCACCCCGGGAACCCCCGCCAGGGCCGGGAGGGCGGCGGGGGGGCGCCCGCGGGCGCGGGACGCAGGGGGGCGA
>JBBSPX010000051.1:0-16733 GCA_038258395.1 Gemmatimonadales bacterium
GGCCAGATCCAGGGGCATCTGGGGCGGTTCGATTTCACGGGTGATTCAGTGCTCCGGCGTGCCGGCACGCTGTCGGGCGGCGAGCGCGCCCGCGTGGCATTGGCCCTGATGATGCTCGAGCACGCGAACCTGTTGGTCTTCGACGAACCGACCAACCATCTCGACGTCGAGTCGATCGAGGCGCTCGAAGATGCGCTCGCCGACTACGAAGGCACGGTATTGCTGGTCTCGCACGACCGGGCGCTGCTCGATGCGCTCTGCACCCGGATCTGGTCGATCGACGACGGGGTGTTGCGTGACTTCTCTGGCGGTTATGCCGAATGGGAGCTCGATCGTCAGGGCCGTGCCAAGGTTGCGGCCGAGACCCGGCGTCAGGATCGTGAGGCGGCCAAGGTCGTGAAGCCGACCATGCCACGCACGGGTGGCAAGGCCGATGCCGCGGCACGTCGGAAAGCGGAACGGCTCGCTGAAGAATCCGAAGAGCGCGTCACGGCACTGGAGGCCGAACTGGTGGAGCTGGAAGAGAGCCTGGCCGATCCCGCCCTCTACGCCGATAGCGATGGCAGTGCACGTGCACAGGATCTCGCGGCGCGCCGCGTCACGGTGCAGGCGGAGCTCGCCACCGCGCTCGCGGCGTGGGAGACGCACAGCGGGTGAACGAGCAGCGAGAAGCGTGATGCGCGGGCTGTTGTCACGCTGAACGAAGTGAAGCGGCGGCGTTATGCGTCAACTGCGCTACTGGCCAGCTTCAAGGCGCCTTGCCGCACGACCTGACGGTCGCGCCTAAGGTATTCATCGTTTCTCGTTTCTCGTCACAGATCCACTCCCCCGCCCCACGCGTATCCTTCCGTATCCACCCGGAGGCCACACATGTCCGATGCCGTCCCGAAACGCCACCACGGTCTGGTCCGGCTGACCCACTGGCTCAATGCCATCTTCCTGACCGGGATGATTGCCAGCGGGCTGCAGATCTATGTGGCGTTCTCCCACTTCGGTAGCAAGAACGCCGCGTTGGGTGTGCCCAACCCCTTCGATTCCGACACCTTCGGTCGGATGCCCGAGGCCGTGCGGCTCGGCGGCTGGTTGGGCGCGGGGCTCAGGTGGCACTTCACGCTGGCGTGGGGGTTCGTGATCACCGGAGTGATCTACGGGCTCTTCCTGGCGTTCTCCGGTGAATGGCGCAAGTTGATCTTCAGGCCGCGCGATGTGCCGGGTGCCTGGCAGATGATGCGCTACTATCTGCGCCTTCGGAAGGATCATCCGCCCCAGGGGAAGCACAACCCGCTGCAGAAGTCGGCGTACTCGTTCGCGATTGCCCTTGCCGTCATCTCGGTCCTCACCGGATTCTCCATCGCGAAGCCGATCCAACTTGCGTTCCTCACCACGCTGTTTGGCGGCTACGAACTCGCGCGCTACTGGCACTTCGTCGCGGTGTGGACCTTCATCGCCTTCACGATCATGCATGTGGTCATGGTCTTTGTTGCCGATCGCGCCTCGCTCCGCGCGATCATCACCGGTCGCTACCGTGGGAGATTCCCCGATGCCCCATGAGCCCAGCGGCACGTCTCGCCGCGACTTTCTGCGCCTGATCGCACCGTTGTTGCCGCTGTCCGCGGTGGCCTGTGGCTGGGACGGCGGCCCCAAGTTGCAGCCGGTGTTCGACAAGGTGATCGGCTTCAACAACAAGCTGGGCGAGGAACTGCAATCCATACGTGGAGCCACGGCACCACCGCATCAGGTGATCAAAGGGACGATGCCGTCCTACTTCATCTCGCCGACCACGCCGATGCTCGACGACCCCACCGCGTGGCGCCTGCAGGTCGGTGGCCTCGTCCGGACGCCGACCGACTTCTCGCTCGAGATGCTTGGCGCGCTCCCGCACCTCGACTACCGAGTCACGCATCACTGTGTCGAGGGCTGGACCGCGGTGGCGCCGTGGCGCGGTGTGCCCTTCAGTACGATCGCCGCACTCGTCGACCCGATGCCAGCGGCCAAGTACGTGCGCTTCGACAGTTTCGATCAGGACTACTTCAATGGCTGGGATATCGCGAGCGCCATGCATCCGCAGACGATCTTTGCCGACGGGATGGAGGGCCAGGCGTTGAGTGCGCGTCATGGCGGGCCGGTCCGCCTCTACTCGCCGATCAAGCTCGGCTACAAGCTCACCAAATATCTTACGCGGGTGACGTTCACCGACCAGAAGCCGGGTGGGTACTGGGAGGATCAGGGGTATCCATGGTTTGCGGGGCTGTGACGATGAAGGTTGAACGATGAACGATGAAGGATGCTGTCACGCTGAGCGAAGCGAAGCGGCGGAGCTATGCTTCAACTGCGCTGCTGGCCAGCTTCAATGCGCCTTGCCGCACGACCTGACGGTCGCGCCTAAGATATTCATCGTTGATCGTTCATTGTTCATCGTCATCGCCCCCTGAGCTTGTCGATCCGCCGCCGATCTTGTTTGGTCGGTTTCCCCGTGTTGAACCGGAGTGTCGGCGCATCGCGCAATTGTTCGGCGTGCCGTTCACGCGCGGTGCGGCTTGCATCGGTCTCGGTGTAAAGCGTTGCGGCGACGGCCGCCGAGCCGCGGCGCTCACCGAGGCCGGTGACCTCGACATGCCAGGTGAACGGCGCGAGCCGGATCTCGATCATGTCGCCAACCACAATCATGCGTGCCGGCTTCGCGGCGTCGCCATTCACCTCGATCTTGCCGCCGTGCACGGCCTCGGTCGCAGCCGACCGGGTCTTGGTGAAGCGTGCCGCCCAGAGCCACTTGTCGAGGCGCACGGCGGTGAGGGGATCGCGGCCGCTCATAGCCGGTGCTCCAGTGGCGCAAATCCAAGCGCATTATTGAGCCAGCGGACCATTGGCCGGAGGCGGCGGATGTCGGTCGTGAGTTGGCGCAGCAGGGTCGGCGACGTCATCACGTCGTTGCCCAGCATCCGGTGCACCGTGAACGACTTGTACCGGAGCCACGGTGCGGCCGGATGCGTCGGATCGACTCCCCTCGGGACGCGCACCAGCATCGCCTCTTCGCTCAGCCTACCGAACCGGCGCCGGAACGCTGGCGCGGTCACGATCTTGGCCCACGACGCGTGGTCGTCGAGCAGTGCCTCACGGATCATCCCCAACCCCTCCTTCGGAGGCATCCAGATCCCTGCGGCAATCATCGAGGCGCCGGGTTCGAGGTGAAGGTAGAACCCGGCCCCGCCGCGCACGGCCTGTCCGACCCCGCGACCGGCATCCTGATGAAAGCACCAGCACGACGCGTGAGTCTTGTACGGTGACTTGTCCTTCCCGAACCGAACGTCTCGATAGACCCGAAACATCGAACGCTTCGGGTCGCCGTGGATCTCGGGCATCTCCTGGGCCAGGATCACGTCCATCTCCTCGATGCACGCCCGCATCGGCTCCTGCACCAGGTGGGTGTATCGATCCTTGTGCGCCATGAACCACTCGCGGCGATTGTTCCGCTTCAGCTGTCTCAGGAAGGTGAGGGCAGCCGGCTCGAAGCATCGCCACGAGGGGGGGGTAACGGGGTGACTCCGGCGTGGCATCGGCTGGCTCCGGGCGATAAAGTGGCGACCGCATCATATTAGTGGTGTCGTGACCACGACTCCGCCCGCTTCCGCTTCCGGCAACGCCCGCACAGGCGAGTTGCCGATCATGGTCCCCCGAGCCACCGGTCCCATCGACCGGTTCGCCTTGCCGGGACCGCGGGCCGTCCTCTTCATCGTCCTGGTCGTGCGGGTCGCCCTGATCGGCGCGCTTGCCGTGACCGTCATTGCCGATCGCGAGGGGCTGCCGGTCGGGTTGCCGCTCATCATGAGCATTCTCGGCGGGGCCACGCTGGCGCTGATCTGGCTTGGCATTGACTTGAGCGCCGGTCGAATGCCGTCGCCCGACCGGCTGCTCTTCCAGTTCGGTGTCGATGTGCTCCTGGTCACCGGACTGGTGGCGTATACGCGCGGCACCACCACGCCGCTCGCTGCGCTCTACATCACCACCGTGGCCAGCTATGCCGTGGTGCTGCCTGTCGGGCGGGGACTGATCGCCGCCGTGACGAGTGCGATGAGTTACATCTTGGTGACGCTGCTCTTCGGGAGCGAGCCACCGGGACTCGAGTTCTGGACGCAGGTCGGCGTCATCGGTTTCGTTGGGGCGACGATCGCGGTACTGGGCCATCGGTTGGCGACCGCCGCCAATCAACAGCGGAGCCTGGCGCAGGCGCTGGCCCAGGTCCGGATGGAGGCCGACGAGATTCTCGCCACGATCCAATCCGGCGTCATCACCATCGATGGCGAGGGACGGCTCGCCTACATCAATCCGCGGGCCCGGCGCATTCTCGGCGGCACCGGCTTCAGTACGGGGGAGCCCGTCCTCGAGACGCTCAGGGCCAGATCACGCGACCTGCACGGGGCGATCCTGCGCGGCATCACCGATGGGTCCCGGGTCCATCGTGCCGAAGCATCGGTGCGCCGAGCCGATGGGACGCTCTTTCCGGTCGGGGTGAGCACCACGACATTCATGCGCCCGGGTGGCGAGCAACCGTCCGTCACCGCCATCTTCACCGATATCAGCGGACTGAAGCGCTTGCAGGAGTTCCGGCTCCGGGCCGAACGCCTCGAGGCGGTCGCGGCGCTCTCGGCGTCGTTGGCCCACGAGATCCGGAACCCGCTCATGGCGATCCGCAGTGCGGTGGAGCAACTCGCCAAGGGTGTCGACGAGGACGACGAGGACGATCAGGTGCTGGCCACGCTGGTGATGCGCGAGAGTGAACGACTCAATCGGCTGTTGAGCGAATTCCTGGACTTCAGTCGGGTGCGGGCCACCAGCTTCGAGCAGATCGATCTCTTCGAGCTGGTCACCGAGGCGATCGGGTTGGTACGTGCGCATCCGGACATGGTGGGTGTCACGCTCAAGATCGATGGTGAACCGACCATGATCGAGGGCGACCCCGACCTCTTGCACCGAGTCGCAAGCAACTTGGTGCTCAATGCGGCCCAGGCGCTCGGGGGACGTGGCACGGTGCGGATCGAGGTCGGCATGGCGGTGCCGGGCGAGGGGCCGAACGGGCCGGTGGTGCCGCGGGCCAAGCTGGTGGTCCAGGACGATGGGCCGGGGATTCCCGAGGCGGTGCGCGAGCGGCTCTTCGAACCGTTCGTCACAGGGCGTCCCGGCGGCACCGGGCTCGGCCTCGCGATCGCGCAGCGCGCGGTGGCGAGTCATCGCGGCGTGATCCTGGTGGACACGGCGGCCAACATTGGGACCACCTTCTCCATTTTCCTCCCCGTCAGCGGGGACAGAGGGGACGTGACATGAGTCAGCAGGCGGGGCCTGAAGACGTTCACGGTGGCGCTACCCTGGAGACATTGGCAGAGGCAAAGCGGTACAACGCATGGCAGGTGGAGCGGCTCAGGCCGTTCATCGGCAAGCGAATCCTTGAGGTTGGCTCGGGGATCGGAAATATCTCGTCCGAACTGCTGGCAACCAACCCGGAACAGCTGATTCTCACAGATATGGATGAGGCGTACCGGACGAGGTTGCGCGATCGATTCGGGAGTGATCCCAGGGTCACCGTGACCGACCTCAAGCTTCCTGACCAGACTCTCATGTCGAGGTTCGCGGATGCGCGACTTGACACGGCGGTTGCGCTGAATGTCATCGAACACATTGACGACCACGTCGGCGCAGTCGCGTCAATGGCAAGTATGCTCATCCCTGGTGGGCGGGTGCTGCTCCTTGTTCCGGCAATGCCTTCCATTTACGGGAAGATGGATGAGGCCCTCGGCCACTACAGGCGCTATGATCCGAGTTCACTCCGTGGGCTGCTGACAGATGCGGGTCTGACAGTTGAACACCTCTCTTGGTTCAACCGAGCCGGTGTGCCTGGCTGGTGGCTGCACGGCAAGGTTCGTGGGCGAGCCGATGTACCAGTCGGAGGCGTGCGTTTATTTGAAGCCCTCGTACCGCTCTTCCGACTCGAGCGGTTCCTGCCACTTCCGTTTGGCCAATCAGTGATCGGCATTGGCAGGAAGCAGTTGTGATGACCGTCTCACTCGGGATTGTCATTCCGGCCTTCAACGAACGCGGTACCATCGTGGAGGTCGTACAGTCGCTTGTGGAGACCGACTGGGGATTCCCGGTTCGGATCGTGGTGGTCAATGACGGGTCCGACGACGGCACGGCAGAGAAGGTGCTGGCCGCAGGCTTTGATCGCGAATTGGTGCGAGTCATTGACATGCCGGGTCGGTCGGGTCGAGGTGCGGCCATCCGGCGTGGCGCAGCAGTTGTCGACGGATCGCTGCTGGCATTCTTCGATGCAGACCTCGAGTATTCTGCGACAGATCTGGCGCGCCTCATCGGTTTCATTACTGAGCGCGACGCGGACGCGGTCTTCGGTTCCCGGTACCTTGGACCCGCGCGGGCAGTGGTCCAGTATTGGCGGTCTTTCGGTCAACGCCTCGTGACGCTCTGGTCCAATGCGCTGACCAATCTCAACCTCACCGACGCGACAACGAGCGCGCTCGTCTTGCGACGCACCATCTGGGAGAAGTTGGTCCTTCGGGCTGACGGTCACGATATTGACGTGGAGATTCTGGCCGCACTCGCACGAGCCCAAGTCAAGATCTGGGAAGTTCCCATTGAATACGCTGCGCGACGGCGGGTGGAGGGTCGGAAGTCCCGCCGTCGGGACGTTGGATATCGGCTGCTGCGAGCATTTCGATCGCGGTGGCGCGGAGATCGCCTCTTGCAAGGAAATAGCGCATGAACGGAGCATCTGCATCGGTCCTGGTGATCGACGACGAGACAGGGATCCTCGACACCCTGCGCATCCTGCTCAAGAAGGAGGGCTTCGAGGTCACCGTCGCCCAGGGCGGCAAGGCAGGGTTGGAGGCGATCCGGACGGCGACCCCCGACATCGTGCTCACGGATGTGCGAATGCCGCAGGTGACCGGCCTCGACATCCTGCAGGCGGTCAAGGACTTCGACCCGATGACCCCGGTCCTCCTGATGACGGCCCAGGCCTCGCTCCAGAGCGCGATCCAGGCGGTCAATGCCGGGGCGTTCTACTATCTCCAGAAGCCGTTCGCCAACGACGAGCTGATTGCGATCCTCCGGCGTGCCTGCGAGTTCCGGCAGATCCGGGTCGAGAACAAGCAGCTCAAGCAGGAAATTCGGCGTGCGGGGGGGGGAGTGCGCGACGGCCTCAAGCGCCCGATCGGCAAGTCACGTCGGTTCCTCGAGATCCTGCGGCTCGCGGAGCAGATTGCGCCGACCGATTCGACGGTCCTGATCGGTGGCGAGAGCGGCACCGGCAAGGAGGTGCTCGCGCGGTACCTGCATGACGCCTCGAATCGCGCCAGCGACCCCTTCCTCTCGATCAACTGTGGCGCACTCCCCGAGACGCTGCTCGAGAGCGAGCTGTTCGGGCATGTGAAGGGCTCGTTCACCGGTGCGGTGCGCGACAAGCAGGGCCTCTTCGCCGCGGCGCGCGGCGGCACCTTCTTCATGGACGAGGTCGGCGAGATGCCAGCCTCGTTGCAGGTCAAGCTGCTCCGGGTCCTGCAGCAACGCGAGGTGATTCCGGTCGGTGCCACGGAGGCGATCCCCGTCGATGTGCGGATCATCGCGGCGACCAATCGTGACCTCGAAGAGGAAGTCCGGCGCGGCAACTTCCGGAGCGATCTCTTCTATCGGCTCAATGTGATCCCGCTCGATCTTCCGCCGCTCCGGGACCGTCGCGACGACCTGATCCTGTTGATCGACTATTTCCTGCAGGACATGGCGGGCGAGGGCCAGGAGCCCAAGGCACTGGCGCCCGAGGCGATGGATGCGGTGATGGTCTACGAGTGGCCCGGCAATGTGCGCGAGTTGCAGAACGCGCTGGAACACGCGGTGGTGCTCTCGAATGGGTCATTGCTCGATGCGAATCACCTGCCCGACCGGATCACCAGCCGGAAGAAGGAACCGCTTGTCGCCGAGCGGAACCAGCCGAATCCTTCGCTTGATCTCGTCGAGCGTGCCTACATCATGTTCGTCTTGCAGGCGGAGGGTGGCAACAAGACGCGGGCGGCCGAGGTGCTGGGAATCGACCCGAGCACGTTATATCGGAAGCTGTCGCGCTACGAGGGCACCGAGGTCACCAAGTAGGTGGCCCGCCTCGCGGCAGTCATTCTTGCGGTGTTCGGGCTGCTGCCGATCGCCAATTGGATTGCCGGGGGCCACGAGGCCCCGTGGTATGGGGAGCGCTTGGCGCTGTGGGGTTCGGGTCTGGTCATAGTCCTCGGACTCGGAGTTCTGCTACAGATCGTATTGCGACGGTGGCCCCACCTCTGGCGTGAGGGGCAGTGGCATCGACTGGCTGCTCGCTGGCACCGTGCCGGCTGGAAGGGCGACCTGCTCTGTGCCATCGCAGCCCTCGTGACCTACGCGCTGGTTGCCACGATCGTGTTCGAGTCGCGACCTATTGTCATCGATGAAATCATCCAGTTGTTCCAGGCCCGGATCTTTGCATCGGGCCGGTTGTGGCTGCCGGTGCCCGATCTCTCCTCGCTGCGCTCTTCACTCTTCCTGGTCGATTCAGGTGCGCGGCTATATGGTCAGTTCCCGGCTGGCGGGCCGGCCATGCTCGCACTCGGTACCCTGGTCGGTATGGAATGGCTTGTGGGGCCTGCGTTCGGCGCAGTGAGTGTGCTGCTCCTTGCGCGCCTGGTGCGCCGACTTGAGACGTCCCCCGGAACGGCGTTGGCGACGGTGTTGCTCTTCGGCTGGGCGCCGTTCGTGGTGTTCATGTCCGGCACCTTCATGAATCATGTGACGTCGCTCTCGTCCCTGCTTGCCGCGGGACTGGCCGTAGCCTACCTGAGCGAGACCGATGAACCTCGCCCGTGGGGCGCATTGGCGTGCGGGCTTGCCCTCGGGCTGGCGATCACGATTCGACCACTCGATGGAATCGCCATGGCGTTGCCTACAGCCGGATGGCTCGTCCTCCGACTGCGTCGTGGTATCGGACACCTCCGACCCTTGATTGCGAGCGGTGTTGGCATTGCGGTTCCGCTAGGAGCCTTGATGCTCGTGAATTGGCGATGGACCGGGTCGCCGCTCACTTTTGGGTACGAAGCGCTCTGGGGATCCGGAGTCGGACTCGGGTTTGGTCATGCCTCGTGGGGGCAGCCGCACACCCCAATCCTGGGTATCGAGCTGATCAACATCTACCTCCTGCGCTTGCAATCCTTCATGTTCGAGACGCCGGTTCCCGGGCTGCTCTTCGCCACCGCGGCACTTTGGCTGACCAAGGTGGTCCGACCATTCGATCGGTGGGTGCTGTGGTGTAGTGGGCTGCTCCTTCTTGGCTACTTTGCCTACTGGCACGATGGCTACCATCTCGGACCGCGGTTCATGTATCCACTGACTCCCTGGCTTGCGCTGTGGACCGCGCGGTTACCGGGCAGGCTGCGCGACCGAGGCATGAGGGGAGCAATTGAACGGTTCGCGGTCAGTACGGGCATCATCGCCTTGAGTATTGGCGCAGTTCAGCTGTTGCCGATCAGGTTGTTCCAATACCACACCATGGTGCACAGCACACCCGGCAATTATGAGAGTGCAGCCCGAGAGGCTGGCATTCATGACGCGACCATTCTTGTCCGCGAATCCTGGGGCGCACAACTGATTGCCAGGCTCTGGGCGCTCGGTGTCAGTCGACCGGCCACCGAGTCGTACTACCGGACGACCGATGCCTGTGTCCTGGAGACCGCGATCACGACAGCGGAAAAGTCGCCTGGGGACGCGGGCATCGTCGAGAGTCTGCTTGCTCGGAGTCGCGCAGACACCTCACGGCTGGTGGCACTCATCGGTTCATCTGACAGCACGCTACGTGCGCTTCCCGGGAGCGTGTATTCGGCGCGTTGCGTACGCAGGCTGCGCGAGATGGAGGGAAGCCGAACCAATTGGGCTCCCGCGTTGCTGGTTCAGGACAGTAACTCGTGGATGCGGGATCTCCACGAATTGAACGCCCGTGCAGTTGACCTGCGCCGACCAGTCTGGCTCCTGACCAGGCAGCCGGCGCCCGATGGTACACCAAGGTTCGAGCGCGTTGATGTCGATTCGATGCACCGTGAGTGGAGTGAGCCGTAGGGGCGCAACATGTTCTGCCCCTACGGCCCCGACCGCTTCAGTAATCCCGTGAATTCCTCCTGCCCAATCGCAATCCCTTCGTTCGCGAGAGCCGCGGCACGGGTGGAATCACCAACGCGCAAGAGGCATTCGCCCAGCTTTGCGCGCAGTTGGGTGCGGGTCGGTTCCACCGCCAATCCTTGCTTGAAGACGGGAACGGCTTCGGCGCAGCGTCCTCCCCGGCGGAGCACCTGCCCTAGCGCTTCGTGCACGGCCGGATCCTGGTGCCAAAGGGTGAGCGCTTGCCGAAAAGCGCGCTCAGCTCCCAGCGAATCGCCACTGAGCTGGTCGGTGCCACCGCGGACGTACCACGCGTGGTAGACACGGGGAGCATCGGAGGTCAATTCACCGAAGAATCGCCCCGATGTACTCCAAACCGGGATACGAACTATCGAGCGAATGGTGAATGCCGCTGTCAGGACCAGTGCAGCGATGGCTGCCGGCCGTCGCACCGTGGTGGACAAGACTGTGCCAACGCCCGCAACCACCATCGAGGCCCCGATGCTCGGCAAACACAGCAACCGCTCGCCGAGCATTACTCCGGTCGGCAGGATCAGGGAGGAGGTCGGCAACCAGGTCACCACGATCCACCAGATGCCGAACGCGGCGAGCGGCGCAGTTTTCCGCCACCTCACGAACCCGAGCACACCAACAAGCACCAGCGTCAACCCGGCCAGGTGGTGCAGGGTGAACGGCGATCCGATCATGAGCTCCGGCGGACCATATTCGCCCTGCAAGTGGAGCGGCCAGATCAGTAGCCGCACGAAATCCGGGATCACACCGAGCGCAGTCACTGCACGCCCGGCCACACTGAGCGATGCGATGAACGGCAACGGCGCTCCGCCACTCAATGACCCGGTCACCAGCGTCCGGACCAGCAGCAACATGATCACCAGCAACACCAGCGGGGTGCCGATCCGGAATGCTTCGCGACGACTCAATCGACGTGGCAGGAGCAGGTGCTGACCGACGAGGAGCGCCGGCAGCACGAACCCCTGTTCCTTGGAGAGCGCGGCCACGCATTGTGCACCGAGCAGTAATGGTATCGTCCACCGCGTCACGCCGTCTTGCGCGGCTCGGTGCCAGACCCACGCACCGCCCATGAGCCCCAGCGCCGCGAGAAGTTCGGCCTGACCAACGACCGACGCCACCACCTCGACGTGAATCGGATGCGCGGCGAACAACGCACCGGCAAGGGCCGAAGCGGCGGCATTGCCGCTCCACGCGAAGAGCAGCCGAACCAGTGCCACCGAGACCGCTACGTACAGGAGCAGCGACGTCAGGTGAAAGACGATCGGGTGCGATGTGCCACCCAGTGCGGTCTGTATCCCCAAGAAGAAAGAGGTGATCGGACGCCACAGGCCCGTGGACCAGTAGCTTGTAGTGAGTATCCCGCCCCAGTCAATCGGCGCTGCGTAACGCGGGTCGTGCAACAGGAGTTGGGCGGCGTCGTAGACCAAGCCATTACGGACGACGAGTGCCATCGACACCACCGCCACGAGGGCAGTCGTCCATACCATGAGACGCTTGGTCACGGTTGCAAGGCCGTGCGCTCGGGAGGAGGGGGAAGCACGACGGCACCGGGCGTGGCACCGGCGGTTGCCGCACTATCCGCGATCTCGGCGTACCTGGCCAGCGTTGCGTGGGCGCGAGTAAGCACCGAGTCGAGTCGTGGGTTACCCACCGCCTCGAGCGCGAGCGCCGCCCCGGTGCGGGCTTCCACCGCTGCTTCCCGGTACTTCCCGAGATGGACAAGGCACGCTACGAGCGAGGCACGTCCAGCCGGAACATTTGGACTCAGGATAAGTGCCTGCCGGTAGAGTCCCATCGCCGGGTAACACTGCCCAGCGATCCGATAGTGGTCGGCAAGTTCGAGATAGACCGGCCAACCCGCCGGGTAGAGCGCGATCGCCTCTCGGTATTGGGCCTCCGCGAGCCCCTTCTCGCCACCCTTGAAGAGCACGGTTGCCCACGACCAATGCGCGCGGTAGCTGAGGGGGGCATCGGTGATGGTTTGGCGGGAGAGTGTCGCCTGATCGTGCCAGACTCGCTGTCGCGATGACGATCTCGAGACACCGAGCAGCAGCACGACCACAATACCGACGGTGGCCAGGGCTCGCGCGACCGGTGTGTCGGTGCCATCGAGCGCGCGCCAGCCGGCGTGGAGCAGTACCACGCCGCCGAGCACGAAGCCGATCGAGCCCAGGAAGAGCGTCCGCTCGGCCAGCACGATCCCGGTCGGAACCAGGACATTGTGCACCGGCCCGAGTCCGATCGCGAGCCACGCCGCACCGAACGTCGCCACCGGCAGCCTGCGACGGCAGCGGAGCAGGATGACCACGGCGAGTCCGAGCAACATCGCGCCCAGGAGTTGATCGATGCCGAATCCGGTTGCCGGCATGATCTCGCGGGGCGAGTAGTCGGACTGCAAGTGATGGGGCCAGATCAGCAGCCGGAACCACTCGGGCACCACGCCGAGCATCGTCAACGCCCGCCCGCCAAGGCTGGAGCCAACGAGGCCCTCTGCGGTGAAGGTGCCGCGAGTGTTGCCGACAAGCACAGATTGGCGAGCTGCGACCATCACCACGATGCTTGCCACGGCACCCGAGATCACGGTGAGGTTCGTCTTGAGCCGGGTCAGGAGGCGGCTGCGGTCGTCCAGGATGCTCCATTCCATCGCAGCGATCAGGACCGGGATCACCAGAGCATGCTCCTTGATCAGCATCGCCACTATATAGGAGGCGGTCATACCCATGCCCCACCAGCCTCCGGTAGGCTTTCCGGCAGTGCGCCGATCGTACCAGGCCGTCACCATCAGCACCGCGATCAGCGCCACCAACAGTTCCGCCTGATTGACCGCGACCGCCACGGCCTCGACATGGACCGGGTGGACCGCGAACAGCGCGGCCACCAGCCAAGCCATTCCCATCGGCATCAGGCGACGCGCCAACCGCCACACCGAGAGGACTACGCCGGCGTAGAGCGCCGCGCTCGCGAGCCGGAAGACCACCGGGCTGCCCTCGCCCACCAGCCACTGGACGGCGAAGAGCAAGAGGGTGAGAGGACGGTACAGCGCTGGGGCAAACGGCTCCGGCCAGTACGCTTGGAGGAATCCGTGCCAGGCCGCGCCGAGGGAGTGCGCAGTGTGGTTCAGCAGAATGATGGGGATGTCGTCCTGGGCCCACTCATTGGCCCAGCCAGTCCAGGTCGAGGCCAGCACGAGGAGGATGAGCGCGCCGGTCAGGATCCAGCCGGTTCGACCGAGGCGAAGATGGTGTGGTGGGTGGCCTTTTGTCATGGCGACCTGGGTGGGATGGTGGCGGATTCGGGGGTCCGGGCCTTGAAACCCTTGCAGAGTCCAACGGTTTGGTGCACAGGCTGTCTCAGCCAAAACCACCTGTCAGTGCCGCAAGTTATTGCCATTGAGGGAGTTGGGGAATAGCGGCGGCTCTGGCACGGAGGGTGCAAAAGGATAGGAAGGGGACCGGGGTCCGAACGACTCCCGGACATTGAACTCGGTTCATCCCTTCGATTCACTCACTCTGGGAGATCTCGGACATGCTTTCTAACCGCAAGGGCTTCACCCTCATCGAGCTGCTGATCGTGGTCGTGATTATCGGCATCCTCGCCGCCATCGCGATCCCGAAGTTCGCAGCCACCAAGGACAAGGCCAAGCTGGCCTCGGTCAAGACCGACCTGCGCAACATGATGACCGCGCAGGAAGCGTACTTCTCCGACTACAACACCTACGGTTCATTCGCGAACCTTCAGGCCGCCAGCAACTACTCGCTTTCGGCCGGCAACACCATGACGGCCACTGGCGTCGCCAGCGGCTACACCGGCACTGCCACCAACGCCTCGATCAGCTCGACGATCAAGAAGTGCACGGTGCAGGTTGGTGCCGGTGCGGCTTCGGCCGTCGACGGCGTGACGATCTGTTCGTAAGCTGAGTAACACTGGTCCGCGGAGTGGTCGGTGGTCCGACTGCCGACCGCGCCCGGTCCAGATTCACCACCGCAGTTTCATGAGTGCACTTTTCCAAGGGGATTCCGTGGCCAGTCGCAAGAGTCGTAACAGCGGTTTCACCCTGATCGAATTGCTGATCGTGGTGGTGATCATCGGGATCCTGGCGGCCATCGCCGTCCCGAAGTTCGCCGCCACCAAGGACAGGGCCAAGCTCGCCGCGATCAAGAGCGATCTTCGGAACCTGATGAGTGCCGAGGAGGCCTTCTACGTCGACAATCTGGCATACACGACGGCGATCACGACCTTCTACCCGAGTCCGGGGAACCTCGTGACCCTGACGGCCAATGCGGCCTCGTACACCATCTCGGCCACCAATGCCTCGATCAGTACCAGCTTCAATCGGTGCGACGTCGAGGTTGGAACCGGGACCATCGACGACAGCAAGATCATCTGTAGTTGACCTTCTGAAGTTGACCTGACGACGCTGCACTTCACGGGCCCTTCGCACAAACGTGCGGGGGGCCTGCGTTCGTTTGTGGAGTCTCCGGGTGAGAGGAACAACCATCGTACGAATCCTCCCCTTCCACGAGGCGTCGTCCGATGGACCGTCATCCTCTCTATGGCACCACGCTGATCGAACTGATCGTGGCACTCCTGATACTGGAGTTCGCCGGTCTGATCGCCGTGACTGCCGCCCTGCAGGTCGGCCGGACCCGCATCCACCTGCAGGAGGGTGCGGCATTCGATCTCGCCCGGCTCGACACCGTGGCCCTGGTCGCGGCTGACAGCGCCTGCCGAGACGCGGCAGTGCCGACGGCCGTCCACGTGGTCCTCCCGTCTGGCATTGGCCGTCCGATCGTTGATGCCCGCGTCCGTTGCGGCCAATGAACCGCCGCGGATTCTCGCTCATCGAGCTGGTGGTCGTGATCACCATCATCGGCTTCCTGGTGGTCGGCATCGGCATGACGCTCCGAGCCGCTGCGACCTCCACCCGCACCGCGGTCGAGGGGCTCGGTCGGGCCCGCGACCTCTCCACCACCCATGCGCTCCTCCGAGCCTCGGCGCTCGGCGCCGACACCGCCGACCTCCATGCCGGACTTCGGGACACCCTCGACTTCGATCGCCGTGTGGGTGAGGGCCCCCCATGCGCCTCGGGGGGGGGGGCGGTGACGATCGCCGACCCGCCCGATCGGTTCGAGCGCTCGCCCGAGGCCGGTCGCGATCAACTCCTGGTCCTGACACGCCTTGCGCCCGCCGTCTGGGAGCGTCGGCCCCTGCTCGGGGTCGCATCCAGCCAATGTCCCGACATGAGCCCGGCGCTGGCACTCACCACCCCCCCGGGAGGTCCGGCGCTCTGGGTGCGGGTCCTCACCCCGGTCCGTATGCGTGCCTACCGCTCGAGTAATGCCGTCTGGCTCGGCCTCGAGGACAGGGGGGGGCCGGCAACACTCCAGCCGTTCGCGGGTCCGATCGCCGTTCCGTTCCGCGTGGCCATTGTGCCCGGGCTGCTCCGGGTTGGGATCGGGAGCACAGCGCCGACCCTGACGATCCCACTTGGGGTCGGCCCCTGATGCTGCCGTTCGCCCTGCTCACCCTGATCATGGTCGAGGCCGCGGCAGCACTCGCGCTGGTGGCCTTGCTCTCGACGGCTCGCCTGGTCTCGGAGCGGCGGAGCGCCATCGAAGCCGAGCTGGTGCTTGGATCGGTCGTGGCGGAAGTCCGCGTTACCGGGGATTCCGCCACGGCCGCGCTCCCTCCCGGGGGGGGAGTCGCCCTATCAGTTCCGGCAATCGCGGGGTGGCGGGCAACGGCTTGGGCACGACGTGCCGATACTCTCCCCGTGGCAGCACTGACCGTGGTGGTATGGCGGCAAGACGGGGCCGGGAGGCCATTGGTGCAACGACGGACGACCCTTCTTCTTTCCATCACATCCGCCGATACTGCCACCATACTGAGCAACCGACCCCGCTGGTAGGGGTTGTTGGCACGAGTGGTGCGATCTCGAAAGAGATCACCGGGAGTCAGCTCCCGGATCCGCCCGGAGGTTCACAGCCGTAAGTGGCCTCCGGACAATGGGTTGAAGGCATGGGCCTCGCTTGACTTCTCTGGTCTGGTGATGGTACAGTGTCTCTTCCTCTCACTGCACAATCCGGGCTCCTATGGCGCTCTTCCCGCGCGCTCGCTCCACGGTGGGTCTCGACATCGGCAGCGGGTACATCAAGGCAGTCGTGATCGGTCACGGGTCAGGTCGTCCCGTGATCGAGAAGGTTGCCCTCGCCTCCCTCGCCGATGATGCCATCGTCGAAGGCGAAGTGATGGACCCTCGCTTGGTGGCGAACACCGTCCGTGATCTCCTCGGTGCCGCACAAATCAAGACCCGAGACGTTGTCGTGGCCGTCGGCGGTCGTGACGTCATCATCAAGAAGATCCAGATGGATCGCATGAAGGAGACGGAGGCCCGCGAAGTGATTCGCTGGGAAGCCGATCAGCACGTCCCCTTCGATCCCGAGAATGTCGAACTTGACTTCCAGATCCTCAATCCCGACGGCGACGGCCTGCAGATGGACGTCTTGCTGGTCGCCGCGAAGCGGGAA
>JBBSPX010000052.1:0-16585 GCA_038258395.1 Gemmatimonadales bacterium
CTGCTCAAGGCGGTCGGGTTGATCATTCGTCTTGCCCAGAGCGGGATCATCCCGCCGGTCGATCCCGGCAGCATCCTGCCGCTGATCGATCGGCTCTTCGTCGACATCGGCGACCACCAGTCCCTCGCCGCCGACCTCTCCACCTTCTCGGCGCACGTGGCCGAACTACGACGCATCCTCGATGACGCGACCACCGACTCATTGGTGATCCTCGACGAGGTCGGCAGCGGCACCGATCCGGCCGAAGGCGGTGCCCTCGCGATGGCGGTCCTCGAGGAGCTCACACGCCGCGGCGCCTTGGTCCTCGCGACGACGCACCTCGGCGCACTCAAGGAACTCGCCACACGCGTGCCGGGTGTCGTGAACGGTTCGCTGACCTTTGATGCCGCGACACTCTCGCCGACCTATCGCTTCACCAAGGGCGTGCCGGGTCGGAGCTATGGTCTCGCGATCGCTCGGCGACTCGGGCTCAATCCCACCGTGCTCGAGGCCGCGGAGGCGATGGTGCCGGATGCCGATCGGACGCTCGATCGGTTGCTCGCGTCGATCGAGACGCGTACCGAGTCACTCGATGCGCGCGAGGGAGCAGTCACGGCACGATTGATCGAGGCGGAACGTCGCGAGGCGGTGGCCGCGGTGACCGATCGTGACCAGACCGAGCGCGAGGCAGTGCTGCGCGAACAGGAGCGCGATGCCGAGCGTGACCGCGCGCGTCAGGCGAAGGCATACCTGCTCGAGGCACGAAAGCGAGTCGAGAGTGCCCTCGCGCTCGCCAAGGGCGCCGGCGACGAGGCCTCCGCTCGTGAGGCGCGCCGGTTGGTCGAGGAGGGCGTGAGCGAGCAGGCCGAGCGCCTCGACGAAGCCGAGGAGCCCGCCGCGTCTGGGGCCGGTCGCGTGGGCGTCGGTGCCCGCGTCCGGCTCGGTACCGGTGCCAGTGGCAAGGTCGCCGAACTCCGCACCGATGGGCGTGCCGTCGTGATCGTTGGTGCCATGCGATTGGTCGTGAAGGCCAGCACGCTCACCCGACTCGCCGATAACGCGAAACCCACGCGGCCGACACCGACGCCGCGCATCGACGACCCGGATCGTGACGTGATCGGAGAGCTGGACTTGCGTGGCATGCGCGCCGACGAGGCAGAGACCGAAGTTCTCGCGGCACTCGATGGCGCCGTGATGTCGGCGCAGCCACACCTCGCCATCATCCATGGCATGGGGACCGGCGTGTTGCGCGAAGCGGTCCGTCGCCTCCTGGCCTCCGACAATCGCGTGGCCTCCTACGACTTCGCCCCGCGCACGCAGGGCGGCACCGGCGTCACCATCGCGGTGCTCCGCTGATGGGCCGGATCCCCGATGAACTGATCGAGCAGGTGCGCGATACCGCCGATCTGCTGGAGATCGTGCAGGAGAGCGTCCAGCTCAAGCGCACCGGCAGCGACTGGCGCGGGCCGTGCCCCTTCCACGGCGGCACCAATCGCAACTTCTCGGTGATCCCGCGGAAGAACCTCTACTATTGCTTTGTCTGCCACGCCGCCGGTGATGTCTTCACCTGGTACAAGGAGAAGTTCGGGCTCGATTATCCATCGTCGGTCCGCGAGGTCGCGCGCCGATACGGCATCGTCATTCCCGAGCAGGCCGAACGGGCCGGCCCCGATCCGCGTGAACCACTCTACCAGGCCTGTGACGCGGCAATGCAATGGTATGCGACGCGTCTCCGCGAATCGCCCGATGCCGATCAAGCACGCCGCTACCTGCAGGATCGACAGATCATGCTCGATGCCGCCGGCGAGCTCAGCCTCGGCTGGGCCCCCAAGGGGGGGGACTTCCTCGCGGCGATGACCACGCTCGGCATCACCGAGGCGACCCTCGAGGAAGCCGCCCTGATCATGCGGCGCGATGACGGCACGGTGGTGCCACGATTCCGGAATCGGCTCCTGTTCCCGATTCACGATCTTCGGGGTCGTGCGGTCGGATTCGGCGGGCGCCTGCTCGGTTCCGGTGAACCGAAGTATCTCAACTCGCCCGAGACACCGATCTTCCACAAGGGTGAGCAGCTCTACCACATGCATGTGGCGCGGCTCGCGATTCGGAAGGCCGGGCTCGCGATCCTGGTCGAGGGGTACTTCGATGTGATCCGCCTCTCGCTGGCCGGGATCGATCACGTCGTCGCCCCGCTCGGCACCGCCCTCACAGCGGCGCAAGCCAAGCTCCTCCGCCGGTATGGCGAGGAGGTCGTGCTCTGCTATGACTCCGACAAGGCCGGTCTCAAGGCAACCTTCGTTGCGGCCGACCGGATGCTCGCCGAGGGAGGCCGCGTGCGCGTGCTCACGATGCCCGATGGCGAAGACCCGGACTCCCTGGTGCAGAAGGGCGGCGCGGCGGCATTGGAGACGTTGATTGAGGACTCCGTGGACGTGCTCGAGCGGAAGCTCCAGCTCCTCGAGCTGAAGGGATGGTTCGCCGACATGCATCGGACCCGCGAAGCGCTCGATCGACTGTTGCCCACCCTGCGTGCTGCGAGCGATCCGGTTACGCGCGAACTCTACGTCAGCCGTGTGGCCGAACGGCTCGGGATCCCGCGCGACGCCGTCGCGACCGAGACGGCGGCGAGTGAACGGCGCCGGAGTGCACCACCGCAGGGCGGGTCAGATGCTCAGGCCCCGTCCCCGCGCCACGAATCCCCCCGGGCGCCTCGCCAGTCGGACGATCACCTGCCGCGCGCACCGGGCTCGGAGATCGAACGCAAACTTCTGCGACTGCTGATCCATCACACCTCGTGGCGCAATCGGGCTCGCGAGGAGGTGCCTCGGGAGCGGTTCACGGTGCCGACCTTCCGCCGAATCTTCGAGGCGCTGATCGCGTTGGAGCTCGAGGAACCGGTTGGGGACGCCGTGACACGCCTCGATGACCGCGCCCGGGGGGCGTGGGAGCGGTTGGTGAGCGACCCGGACGTGCCGCAGGGTCTCGATGCCGACCGGGAGTACGTTGGCGCCCTCGAGGCGCTCGAGGAGCGCGAGCTGTACGAGAGTATCGCCTCCGAGCCAGACACCAGGGAACGCACCCGTCGCCGGCAGGCCCTCAGTCCCGAGGGTCGCCAGCGGTTCAGCTACTATCTTCAGGTGAAGAAGCGGGCCGCCGGCTCGGAACCCCCCCCATACGAGGAGTAGAACCAGATGCATCCTGACCTTCCCAAGTTGCTCGACGTCCAGGGGAAGGACCGTCGCCTGAGCGAGGCCGCGGCCCGTCGTGAAGCTGTAGCCGCCGAGCGTGCCTCCCTTGATGCCGCGCTCGAGCAGGCGAAGCATCGGATCACCCAGGCGGAGAAGTCGCTGACCGATGCGGCCACGCGACGTGACGAACGGGAGGTCAAGTTGAGCGCCCAGCGCGCGATGCAGGACAAGCGTCGGGCCCGGCTCGACCAGGAGCGAAGCCCGCGCGTCGCGGCCCAGCTCATGGCTGATGTCGAGATGGCCCGTGGGATTCTGGCGCAAGAGGAGAGCGAGTGGCTTCGCTTCGCCGAGGATGCCACCCAACGTGAGGCGGCAGTCGAGGCCGCCCGGACGCATCAGACCGAGCTTGAAGCCGAACAGGTCGAGGCGCGCGAAGCGCTCGCCGCGCAGGAGTCCGAGGCCGAGACCGAATTCGAGGCAGCCCAGACCGACCGCGATGCCGCGGCCGCCGGGCTTGATCGTCCGCTGCGCACCCGATACGACCGCCTCCATCGCTCGAAGAACAGCCAAGTCCTCGTCCCGGCCGTGAACGGGACCTGCACGGCATGCTACACCTCGATCCCCAGCTCGCGGATCGGTCAGCTGCAGGCCGACGGCATCCTGCTTGAGGGGTGCGAGATGTGTGGCGCCATGTTGTACCTGGAGGAGGTGCCGGCCTGACGTCTGGCCTGCACACTCCACGCGGCGATCTCCCGCCGGTGCGGTGGCGGTTGGCCGCCGCGCCGGACGACTCCGTTGCTGCGCAACTCGCCACGGAGCTCAACCTTCCCATCCCGCTTGCCGCACTCCTGATCCAGCGTGGGCATTCCTCCCCCGAACTCGCGCGCGCGTTCCTGCGCCCCGACCTCAGCACGCTCGGCGACCCGTTCGCACTCGCCGGGATGCGTGCAGCCGTGGACACCATCGTCGAGGTGGCACGCGCAGGCGGGCGCATCCTCGTCCACGGCGACTACGATGTCGACGGACAGTGTGCATCGGCCGTGCTGATCCGTGCCCTGCAGGCCGCCAGCGTCGATGTTCACGGATTCATCCCGGACCGAATTCGCGATGGCTATGATTTCGGGCCGGCCGGGATCGCCGAAGCGGAACGCATCGGCGCCGCCCTGATCCTGACCTGCGATTGCGGCATCACCGCGGTCGATGCCGTTTCCACCGCGAAGGCGCGTGGGATTCGAGTCGTCGTCACCGATCATCACCTGCCTGCCGAGACGCTGCCACCCGCCGATGCCGTGATCGACCCACAGCGCGTCGACGATACCTCGGCGATGCGCATGCTGTCGGGGACCGGGGTCGCGTTCAAGTTGGTGCAGGCCATGAGTGAACCGCTCGGCCTGCCGACCAATTTCGCATGGCATCTCCTCGATCTGGTCGCGCTGGCGACGATTGCCGATGTCGTGCCGTTGGTCGGCGAGAACCGTGTGCTCGTCCGACACGGCCTCAAGCTGCTCGCCAACTCCCGGTGGCCCGGCCTCCGCGCGTTGGTCCAGACCGCCCGGCTCTCCGGTGGGGATCTGCGTGCCGGGCAGGTGGGTTTCGTCGTCGCGCCACGTCTCAATGCCGTCGGCCGACTCGCCGACGCCCGAGAGGGACTCAAGCTGCTGCTTTCGGACGACGACCAGGAGGCCGCCACGATTGCGGCGCGGCTCGACGAACTCAACAACGAACGACAGGCGCTCGATCGGGCGATCCTCGAGGAGGCGCTGGCCGAAGTCGAGGCACACTACGCCGACCCGGAAGCGCACCGTGCCATCGTGCTCAGCAGTGAAGGGTGGCATCCGGGTGTGATCGGGATCGTGGCGTCGCGGATCGTCGAACGCTACGGGCGGCCAACTTTCCTGATCGGGGTTGATGGCGCGGTCGGCAAGGGGAGTGGCCGCAGTATTGATCGTTTCGACCTGCACTCGGCATTGCAATCGTGTGATGACCTGCTCGAACGATTCGGCGGTCACCGCATGGCCGCCGGTCTCACGATTCGCGCCGACCGGATTGACGCATTCCGCGAACGATTCAACGCGGTGGCTCTCGAACGCCTGCCACTCGAACAGGTCGGCCCCGAACAGCGGGTCGACCTCGAGGTGGAGGCCAGCGCACTCGACGACGCGCTGGAGCGCATGGGCCGTCATCTCGAACCGTGCGGGATGGGAAACCCGGCGCCCGTGTTCGGGTTGCGGCGTGCCCGTCTCCTCGATCAACGCACGGTGGGGAGCAATCATCTCAAGGCGCGGTTGCAATCGGGCAGTCGATCACTGGATCTCATCGCGTTCAACTGGGCCGACCGGGTGCGCGCCATGGAGACGAGCAGCGTCGATGTGGCGCTCCGGCTCGAGCAGAACGAATGGCAGGGTCGCACAACGTTGCAGGGCCGAGTCCTGGCGATCGCGCCGGGGTGACCCGGATCGTCAGTGGTGTCTGGGGTGGCCGAAAGCTCGCTGTGCCGAAGGATCCACGGGTGCGACCAACGGCCGAGCGGGTGCGGGAGGCGTGGCTGTCAATCCTTGGGCCGGAGTTGCTGGGCGCGCGCGTGCTCGACCTGTTTGCGGGGAGCGGCGCGCTCGGGCTTGAGGCACTCTCACGCGGCGCGTCGTCGGCGACGTTCGTCGAGATGGCTGCACCGTCACTTGCCGCCATTCGGAGCAACATTGCCGCCCTCGGGGCGGAAAGTGCCACGACGGTGGTTCGCGGCGACGCGATGCGGTTTGTGACCGCGATCGAGCCGGGATCCTACGACATGGTACTCGCCGACCCGCCGTTCTCCATCGATTTCGCGCCACGATTGGTTGCGGCATGGCGGGATCGTCCATTTGCGCCACTCTGCGCCATCGAGCATGATCCACGAGTTGAGCTGGACGCGGGAGAAACCCGCCGATGGGGCGATATCGCCGTCACCTTCCTCCGGACGCCATGATGCGGACTGCCATCTATCCCGGCTCGTTTGATCCACCGACCAGGGGGCATGAGGATGTCGCGCGGCGCGCGCTCACCATGTGCGATCAACTCATCATGGCGATCGCGATCAATCCCAACAAAGCGCCACTGTTCTCGGTCGAGGAACGCCTGCGGTTGATGCAGGTGACCATGGGCGACGATGATCGCATCGTGTATGCGTCGTTCGCAGGGCTGCTCGCGGACTTCGCGCGCGACCGTGGTGCCGCACTCGTGGTGCGGGGCCTCCGCGCCGTGACAGATTTCGAATATGAGTTCCAGATGGCGCTGATGAATCGTCGCCTCAACCCCGCGCTCGAGACGGTGTTCCTGGTCCCCGCGGTGGACCTCACCTACCTCTCGTCGTCACTGGTGCGCGAAGCCGCGAAGTTCGGGGGCAACCTCGATGGCCTGGTGCATCCTGAGGTCGACCGCGCGCTCGCGACCCACTACGGCCGGTGACCTTTCGCGAGGAACTGCGCGAGCGGGCCGCGGGATGCCGTGTGCGACTGATCATGCCCGAGGGCGATGACGCTCGCATTCAGTCCGCGGCCCGCACCCTCCAGGAGTTGGGGATCGCAGAGGTCACATTGCTCACCGCCGAGCGCCCCCCGCTCCTCGGAGATCCGCGTACGCTTGCCGTCGGGGAGCAATTGCGAGCGCGCCGACCGCATCTGGTACGTGACGGTCTCCATGCGCTCGAGCTGGCGCGTGATCCGCTTCGTTTCTCGGCGGGGCTTGTCGCGATCGGTGAGATGGATGGCTGCGTGGCTGGGGCCGTACAGGAGAGTGGTGACGTGGTGCGTGCCGCACTCTGGGCGATCGGGATGCGACCCGGGATCGGTTCGGTATCGGCAGCGATGTATCACGCACTGTCAGATGGTCGGATCCTCACCTATACCGATGTGGCCGTGATCCCGATCCCGACTCCAGATGCGCTGGCCGACGCCGCGAGTGCTGCGGTCGCGGATCGACGCTCGCTGGTCGGCGATGAACCGATCGTGGCGTTCCTCTCCTATAGTACGCGGGGGAGTGCGTCCGGAGGCGAAGTCGATCGAGTCCGGGAAGGATTCGAGCGCTTCCGGGAGCGACACCCTGGCGTCCGCTCTGACGGCGAACTCCAGCTCGATGCCGCGTTGGTCCCCGAGGTGGCAGAACGGAAATGCCCAGGCTCGCCCGTGGCCGGCCAGGCCAATATCCTGGTCTTCCCCTCGCTCGACGCGGCCAATATTGGCTACAAGCTCACGGAGCGCCTCGCAGGCGCCACGGCGGCAGGTCCCCTGCTGCAGGGACTCGCCCGTCCGATGTCCGACCTGTCGCGCGGCGCGTCGACCGACGATATTGTTGATGTAGCGGCGATGGTCGCCCTGCAGGCTCGTGCCACCTCCCTCCGCCCTACTCAGGAGCCGTTATACCGATGGCCATCACCACCACCACCTCGCCCAGCAATGTGACCGTCGTGACTGTCGAGGGTCAGTTGATCGTCGCGAACCGCCAGGAGCTGAAGCAGGCGCTCGCCGATGCGCTCGATGAGGGCGCCCGCAAGTTCGTGGTCGACTTCGGTCCCACGGCCTACATCGACAGCTCAGGGCTCGGCGCGCTCGTCTCGGTCAACAAGAAAGTTCGTGAGGCCGGTGGCGAGCTTCGTCTCGCCGGTCTCAACGAGGATCTTCGCTCGCTCTTCGAGCTGACCAAGCTCGATACCCTCTTCGCGATCAGCAACACCGCACCCGAAGCCCTCGAAGGGTTCTGAGGTGTCCCTGCAACTCGCCGCGGCCCGCGTGCCCAGTCCTGAACCGGGACGTGCCCGATTTCGACTCGTGCTCCCGACGGAGCTCGGGCTGGTCGGCGAGGCGGTCGAGGCCGTGGTGACCTGCTGCGAATTGCCGGATGCACTCGCGCAGCGGGATCGGTTCCGCCTCCGAACCGTGAGCGCGGAAGCGATCGCCAATGCGATGTGCTACGGCAACTGTGAGGATCCCGAGCGAATGGTCACCATCGACGTCGAGGTCTCGATCGCCGCGATCACGGTGCAGGTGACCGACGAAGGCGCCGGGTTTGACCCCGCCTCGGTGCCGGAGATCGTCGATGAGCAGGACTGCCACGAGGCCATTTCCGGCCGCGGCCTCTTCATGATTAGGCACCTCGCCGAGCAGGTGCGCTTCAACCGGCAAGGAAACATCATCTGGGTGACGCTCACCCGCTGCTGAGGCATCTCGACGGCATCTTGCCGTCGCTTGGTCGGCTCGCCGACGCCACGCTCCGAGTGTGGCGCCTGGATGGAGCCGACTGGTGTGTCGTCGCCGGGAGTCAGGCGAGCGGCGTGTCCCCGCACGATCTCCCGGGGAAGGGGCACACGGCCTTCGTGGCGATGCCCGATGCGACCGATCTGTGGCTCGAAGTGACACCCGATGACGGGCAGGACCCCGACCTGGCACTCCAGCGTGTGATGCCCGTCGTAGAGCAGGTGATGCACCTCGAAGGGCAACTCACGCTCGTGACCGGCGAACTCGCCGCCCGCTACGAGGAGATCGACCTCATCTACACGATCGGCGAGCTGCTCGGGCGCTCGCAGGACGTCGAGGACGTCGCCCGGCACATCCTCACGGAAGTTGCCTCGGTGCTCGGTGCTCGGCGCGCAGGCCTCCGCATCCTCGACGAGGCGACCGGCTTGCTGCACCTGGTCGCGATCGTCGGTAGCGCCATCGACGACGTCCCCGAGAGCGTGCCGCTCGATTCGCCCGATGAGGTGGTGGTCCCGCGTGCTGCGCGCACCCGTCGGGTCGAGACCGGGGTTCAACCCGACTGGGTCGAGGGCGAAGTGCTCGCGGTACCGGTGCTCCACGCGACCGCGTCTGGGACTCGCGTCATCGGGACCCTCGCCCTTGCCGACCGTGAAGGGGGGGGAACATTCACCCGCGAGGAGACCAAGTTGCTCGCCGCGGTCGCGACCCAGATCGGCGCCGCGATCGAGAACACCCGGCTGGCGGCACGCGAACGCGAGCAGCACGCGGTCCGGCGCGAACTGGCCCTCGCGCACGACCTCCAGCAGAAGTTGATGCCGACCGCGGCCGCCCTCGCCGGTGAAGCCGACGTGCAGGTCTACAGCGTTCCCGCCGAATCGCTGGGTGGAGACTTCTACTCCTTCGCGCGCTACGGCGAGCGCCGCATCGGCGTCATGCTCGGCGACGTGTCCTCGCACGGATTCTCTGCCGCGCTTATCGCAGCGCAGGTCATGGCCGCAGCCGGCATCTATGCTAACTCGGCGATCGAACCCGAGCAGACGCTCGAGTTGATCCGTGAATCACTCGGCGATGAACTCGAACACACCGAGATGTACCTCACGGTGTTCTACGGGATTCTCGAGCCTGCGGCCAATCGCCTCACGTATTCCAATGCCGGCCACGCACATGCGTTTCGAGTGCCACGGTTCGGTCCAGCAGCGCGCCTCTCGCCCACCGCGCCGCCGCTCGGACTCGTGAGTGAGGGAGAGTTCGGCCAGGAAACCGTGGCCTGGACCTTCGAGTCCGATATGTTGGTGCTCTGCACCGACGGGCTGCTCGATCAACCCCGGGCCGACGGTGATCGCTACGGCGAGGAACGATTCATTGAGCAGCTCGAAGCCGGTCGCGCGTTGTCGCCGGCCGAGTTGCTGGCGGCGGTGCTGGCCGACATGGACGCGTTTGGCGGGACGCCGACCGACGATACCACTATCCTGATCCTCCGGATGTGACGTGAAGGCACGCAAGGGACTTGGCCAGCATTTCCTGAAGGATCGGAACCTGCTCGCGCAGATCGCGCTGGCCAGCGAGGCCGGTCCGCGCGAGGTCGTGCTCGAGATTGGTCCCGGACCGGGCGGACTCACCGCAGCGTTGCTCGACACCGGTGCCACCGTGGTCGGGGTCGAGATGGACCAGCGGATGGGCGCCGATCTGGTGCGTCGTCACAGCGGTCAGCCCTTCGCCTTGATCGAGGGTGATGCCCTCGCATTGGCCTGGGACGAACTCGTCCGGCCATGGACCGCGATGGGATTCCCATGGCGCGTGGTCGGCACCATCCCGTATTACATCACGTCGCCACTTCTCGAGCGCGCGCTCACGCCACCGCTGCCTGTGTCGGTGACGTTTCTGGTGCAGGAGGAAGTCGCTCGACGACTGGTCGCGGAGCCGGGGACATCGGCGTACGGCGCGCTCACGGTCGGCATCACCGCGGTTGCCGATATCATGATGGCGATGCAAATCGGTCGCGGCGCGTTCGTTCCGCCGCCCAAGGTCGACAGTGCGGTGGTGCACCTGGTGCCACGCGCGGAGCCTCTGGTTGTTGGGGATCAGGTCGCCGCTCTCCGGCGATTGGTGGTGTCGCTCTTCAGCTACCGTCGCAAGCGAATGCAGCGGGCGCTCCGTGAGGCACGTGGGCTAGGCGCTGAGGACGCCGCTGCGGCGCTCGACGCGGCGGGGATCGATCCGGACGTCCGTCCGGAGGTCCTCACGCCGGAGGATTTCGTGAGATTACTGGGTGTTGTGGGGGAGTCAGGGATGGTGTCAAAGGGGGATTGAAGCGGGCTAGACGCGCTTTGCGCTCGGAAATCAGTTCTTGTCGTTGACAACCCAGCTTACCCCCCCCCATGTTGAAAAGTCGGACTTGCGGATTAACGCGGGTCCGTCAACCCCCTCCGAGTACCGACAATTGTCCTCACAGCGACATTTCCTGCCATCAGGAGGCCTTTCATGACCCGAGCACTCATTGTGACCCTCGGCGCGTCGCTCGTTTCCGTCGCCGCGGCAACCACCTTGCTCGCCGTGCCGGCGAGTGGCATGCGGACGGTGACCTGTGCGTCGCAGTGGTTTGTCGTAGCGACCGGCCAGTGCCCGCCTGACAAAGTAGCATACTGCAAGAGCCACACCTCACAGAGCTGTGGCTTCGACGAGGAATACACCACGTGCCAGAACAATACTGAGGGATTCGCTCTCTTCTGCCAGTCAGCCTGATCGCGTTGAGTTCGGAGAATCGTTGGTGGAGTCGTTGACGGGGGGGCGTACGATTCTGTGCGCCCTCGCCCTGTCCTCATCCGGGTGTGGCTCCGCCAGCACGAGGATGGAGCAGACGGAGTGGCCTATGTTGCGGGTCACGATGGATTCGATTGGCTCGACGCCGGTCGGACCGGTTCTCAATTCGGCTGCGATGTTCGCGGCTAGCGATGGCCGCATCGTGGTTGTACACGATGTCTCGGTAAGTGTCTTCGACCGCGCCGGGACGATTGTGGCACATTTGGGCAGGGAAGGGAGCGGCCCTGGCGAGTTCCGGGGTATCGCCTCTGCGGGCCCAATGAATCCTTCCCGATTCTGGTTGTGGGACGCTCAGCAACTCCGAATGACATTCCTCGATCTCGACAGCCTGACATTGTCCTCAGGGCAGTTCCGCCCGACTCTACAGGAAGTGAATGGCCGGATTTTCGAGGGGCAGACCGTTCTGGGTGTGGATTCTGCGGGCCGTACCCTCGTTTGGGCATTTAGAGCCTCTGGCCCGAGCCTCCCCGGGGCCGATACCCCCGATAGCCCTCAACAAATCACCGGCTGGTGGCCCGCTTCTTCTGGTCATCCGGCGATCGTGACGGTGTCCACGACTCCCTCCGATTGCCTTGATTCTCGTCGTCACGCAATTCCGGAGTGTCGAGCGTCGCACATGGCCGCGGCTGTCAATGGCAAGTATGCGGTTGTAGCAGTATCGGCCGACCGTTCGTCATTGAACGACCGTTACAAGTTTGACCTCGTTCGTGGCGACGGCGATACGATGGCCACGTTCACGCTCCAACTTGTTGGCCAGGCGCTGGACGATTCGACTCGCGCCACCTGGCTCGCCAAACGCAGTGCCCGGGATTCGACGATCAATTGGGATCAGGTCCCTCGACTGCCCAGGGTGGAACCACTCCAGACACTTCTCGTCGGCCGTGACGGCACGATCTGGGTGAAGGGGATCCTCCGGGGAGCCGATCGGGCGTGGCAAGTGATTAGCAAGTCCGGGACGCCGCTCGCCTTGCTCTGGCTGCCCGATGAGATATGGGTCAGTGACCTTTCAGCTACTGGTGCATTGGCCTCCCGCGATCTCCCAAACGGGCAAGTGGTCCTGTACCGACTCCGATTCACTCCCCCGCAGTGACAACACCCACTTGGGAGCTCTGACGTTGGTGTGGGCAGGCCTAAGCGATGATTGAATAGGGGATGGACGATGCCCAACACAGTGAAAGCGAACCTCCAGATCGGCTTGAGCATTGTGGCCACGTTGTGAGCCGTGACCCTGACCGGACTGCTCCTCTGGCGAACGCTCCGGCCGGAGCCGCCGGAGCCAGGCACCGAGCCGCGGCGGGTCGCGGGGTGGGACTCACTGAGCACGGTCGGACATCAACTCGGATCGTCGGCGGGTGTTCGCGTGGTCATCTTTGGGGACTTCGAGTGTCCGGCGTCCAAGCAGTTCGAGGACCGCGTGCTCCGCCCCGCACTCGCGAATCGTCCGGGAGACATGCAGGTCGTCTTCCGGCACTGGCCGCTCTCCTACCATCGGTTCGCCATGCCTGCCGCGGTCGCCGCGGAGTGCGCTGCGACCGTCGGTCGTTTTCCAGAAATGTATCACGCACTCTACCGGTACCAGGACTCCCTCGGACTGAAGCCGTTTGCAGAGGTTGCCGCCGAAGCCGGTGTCGTGGACATTGACGCATTCGAAGCGTGTCGCAGAGAGCAGGACGGACTCCCGGCGATCGAACGCGATCGACTCATGGCCGAGGCGCTCAATCTGGGAGGCACACCAGCGATCCTGATCGACGGTGTCTACTTCGGTACCGTGCCCGACAGCGCACGATTCGCCAACCTCATCTCGGCTCGTCTTCGCGGAGAGGACATCCTCGACTGACTCTCACAAGGCACGAATCGACCCGGACCTCCGTCCAGAGGTGTTCAGGTCTGAGGAAGTCACCGGTTTGCTGAAACTGGTCGGGGATAGCATGGCTGATTGATAACGCCGGTGTGAAACCCGCCCCAGCGCTCTTGACAGCCGTGGTGAACCTGTACAGTATTCCTGTACAACTATGCCGGAGGCACGGATGGCGGTCAAGGTGAGCTACAGTCACGCCAGAGAGAACCTGGCCACCCTGTGGGACGAGGTCGAGGATTCCCGTGAAGCAGCCGTGATCCAGCGTCGCGGGCACGAGGACATGGCGCTGATTCCCGCCGATGAGCTATCGAGTCTGCGCGAGACGGCCTATCTGCTCCGGTCGCCCGAGAATGCGGCCCGCCTCCTTGCCGCGCTCACGCGGGCACGGCGGGGTCGCTCCAAGCCAACGGATCTCCGGGCGCTCCGCGCCGAACTGGACCTGGATCCCTGAGCCCCGCAGCCAAACACTCCCGCAATGCCGTTCTTCAGGACGAGTGCCTCGATGACCTCAGGTATTGGGTGGACACCAACCGGAAGACCGCGCTTCGCGTGCTCGATCTCATGGACGCAACGCTCCGCGATCCCTTCGCCGGCATCGGCAAGCCCGAGCACCTGAAATATCTGGGTGGCAATGTCTGGTCTCGCCGGATCAATACAGCCGACCGTCTGGTATTCGAAGTGTTCAACGACCGGGTCGAGTTCCTGCAGGCCAGATACCACTACGGCTGACCGCTTGACCGACAGGTTGCCTCCCGCCGCCGCATGTGAAAGATTTCACGAATGCTCCCCCGGAAGATCGCCGACTCCACTGTCCGCCGCCTGGCGATCTATCTCAGGTTCCTCGAAGAGTTCCAGCAGCAGGGTCGGGATACGATCAGCTCCGAAGCCCTCGCGAACCGGGCCGGCACCACATCCGCGCAGGTGCGGAAAGATCTTTCCTTCTTCGGATCGTTTGGGAAGCGCGGGCTCGGCTACGATGTCCATGCCCTCGCGGAGAAGCTGCACGGTATCCTCGGTCTCGACCATCGCTACCGCGTCGTGGTACTCGGCGCCGGGCGATTGGCCGGCGCATTGGTCCAATATGCCGGCTTCAGCGCCCGCGGATTCGAGATCGTCGCGGTGGTCGATCGCGAGCCAGCCAAGATCGGCACTGTCTGGGGCGACATCGCGGTCGAGGATGTCGAACAACTCGAAGAGATCGTAACGCGTGAAGCGGTCGAGATCGCCATCTTGGTGACGCCGGCCGATCCGGCTCAGCATCTTGTCGACCGACTCGTGGCCTCAGGTGTTACTGCCATCCTCAACTTTGCCCCGGTGCAACTCCATGTGCCCGCGGGCGTGGACGTGAAGAACGTGAACTTTGCTGTCGAGCTCGAGACGCTTTCCTACGCCCTGTCACATCGGACTCCCGCGTGATCGGTCTCACACCGCATCCGGGTGGCACCCTGGTCGATCAGGCGCTGGTGCTCTTGAAAACCAAGCCACGGACTGCGACCGAACTCGCGGTCGAAGTCCTCGGCCTACCGATGGCACCGGCCGCGGTCGCCGAGCGATTGGCGGTTGCACTGCTGGGCGCTGATCCGCGGGTTCGGCAGCAGGCCGATGGGCGGTGGGCGGTGGTCTCGCAGGCTTCCGGCTCGCCGATGCTCGAGGAATGTGCGTTTGCTGTGGTCGACGTCGAGACGACCGGGATGCGTCCGGCTGACGACGACCGGATCACCGAGATCGCGGTCGTGGTGGTGCAGGGTGGACGGCGCGAGTTGGTGTTCGAATCGCTCGTGAATCCTGGGCGACCGATTCCGCATCGGATCGCCGAGCTGACGGGGATCACCTCGACGATGGTCGCGGATGCACCCAGTTTCTCGGAGATTGCGGAGCCGCTGCTTGCGGCACTGGCCGGGCGGGTGTTCGTGGCGCACAACGCCCGCTTCGACTGGGGATTCGTTGGTGCAGAGGTAAGGCGTGCACGCGATCTTGTGCTCGAGGGACCACGCATCTGCACGGTCCGGCTTTCCAGGCGACTGTTCCGTGGCGAGGCGAGCTACGGACTCGATAACCTCGCCAACCGATTCGGGCTTGAGTTCCCGTCCAGACACCGTGCTGCGGGCGATGCCATCGTCACAGGGATGCTCCTCAACCGGTGTCTCGATGCGGCGCGGGACCGTGGTGCCCGAACGCTGGCCGATCTCGAGACGCTTCATCAGACGCCAATGCAGGAGTTCCGCTCATGAGCCGTGTCACGACTCTCAAGGTTGGATCACTCACCGTCCATGCGCTCGAGGCGGGAATCCAGAAGCTCGATGGCGGGGCGATGTTTGGCGTGGTCCCGAAGCCGCTCTGGCAACGGCGCATCACTCCGGACGATCGCAACCGGATTCCGCTCGCGATGCGTCCGCTCCTGATCGAGCATCCCGATGGACTCGTTCTGATCGACAGCGGGCTCGGCAACAAGGAGTCGGAGAAGTTCCACGACATCTACGGCATCGAGAACGCTGGCGCCGACGGTCGGACCGCGCTCGAGGATGCCATTCGTGAGACGGGACACGCACCGGACGATGTCAAGATCGTGCTCAGCACACATCTGCACTTCGATCATTGTGGTGGCAACAGCTACATCCCGGCGGACGACGCCGAACGTCGGGCGCTGCCGTCGTTCCGGAACGCCCGGTACATTGCTCACCAGCGTGAGTTCGAGTATGCGACGCACACCAACGAGCGGACCGGTGCCAGCTACCTGCCGCACAATTGGGATGTGGTGCAGGAGCACGGGATGATGGAGACCATCGACGGCACCGCGGGGACCATCCTGCCGGGGATTGGGGTCATGGTCACTCCTGGGCACACGCCGTGGCACATGTCGGTCCTGATCGAGGACGGCGGCGAGGCTCTGCTCTATCCGGCGGACACCATGCCGACGGCCCACCACCTCTCGTTGCCGTGGATCATGGGCTACGACGTCGAACCGCTGCGGACGCTGGAGAGCAAGCGGGAGTTGCTCGCCCGCGGTGTCGCTGAGGGTTGGCGGGTCGTGTTCGAACACGACGCCGAGACGGTAGGTGGAAGGTTGGTATCGGGTGAGCGGGGTGCGGAACTTGGCGAGGCGGTGGGCGTTGGAGCTCGCGGATGACGAGTGAGCCACCTTCACGCCCGGCGCCTACGACACCAAACCCACGCATTGGACCACGATCGCTCGTGCGGGAACGGATGCAGTTGCACTACGCCGCGCGCCTGCTCGCCTCGACGGCACAGGCGTTCTGTGACGCGGCTGCTGACGACAGCCATTCCAATCTCGGACTCGATGCGGACGGTTCTTCGTTGATCACACATCCGCTCGACGCGCATGGCCGAGCAGTGTCGCTGGAGCTGAGCTCCCTCGAACTTGTCTGGTCACTCCGCGGGATGGAGCGGGTGCGATTCAGTCTGATAGGTGAGACCATGGTTGCGGCCTACGCGTGGCTGAATGCCAGCAAGCCGCACTCCGCACCGGCGATCATCGAGCGGGAGTTCCCCGA
>JBBSPX010000053.1:0-16313 GCA_038258395.1 Gemmatimonadales bacterium
GCGCTGGGCGGGCCAGACGAGAAACTGGCAGCCGATCGCGATCGTCAAACTCAATGCGCCCCACGAAAAATGCCATCGCTCCGAGGTGGCTGCATGACTCCGCGTGCGACAACTACCTTGACACTCACCGCGGCTCGGCTGGTGTCCCTAAAGGGACCTCGGCCTACAGCGCGAAGCAGTGACGTCGCTTCAGCGACAGTAGCCGAGCCGCGGCGATAAGGCCGCGGTTTGGCCTGAGAGGTACGGCTTGACCCCAAATCAAGTACACTTGATCCAGCTGTACCGCCCGACCCACTCCAATCCCTGGAGTCAGCGATGCCCGACCGCTCTCCCGATGGCCCCGAAGAGATGCTCCCCGACGACGTTGTCCAGCGCGTAATCGCGCGCGCAATCGAACTCGACACGCTCGACAGCTCGTCAATGCCGATCACACGATTGCGACAGATCGCGAGCGAATCCGGCATCTCGAGCGACGCAATCGAGCAGGCACTCCGAGAGTCCCGGATGTCCGTCGCGTTCGTTGCGCCCTCACGAAATCAACGCCCGAGCTTTCTGCGTCGACTGTGGCACCGATTCGTCGATGGTACGCAGCACGAATCCGCCGAGGAGATTCCGGATCAGGGACTGATGCGGGAGGTGCTCGAGGGCACGGCCACCAACGTGATCACCTTCGCCGCGTGGTGGCTGCCGTTCTTCTATCTCAACGGACTGGTTCACAGCCTTGGGTATTTCCGGACGGGCGCCTCGAGTGATGCCTTTGTCCTGGTCGGAGCCCTGCTCGGGGTCGCCCTCGCCATCAGGGTGCGCGCCCGCATCATGGCGTGGTTTGTGGGGATCATGTGCATTGGCATCACGGTGAGCATCATCAGCGCACTCGGCTCGGGATGGTCTCCCCTACGGCGACTCGGCTCGACGGGCATGATTTCCCTCATCGCAGCTGCGTTGGGCATGCTGGTCGGAGTGCTGGTGATGCGTCGCCGGCGGGTATCGCAGGGCACCAGTCAGCCACCCGGCGGGACGCAGGATGCCGACCAGTGGAGCAGTCGCCCCAAGGGAACGCCGGCTGAGAAGGACTCGTTTCTGCGACTTCAGATTCAGCCACGCGAGGCGCCGTTGGCCAGCGGCTGATAGCCGAGCCTCGGCCGTCAGGCCGAGCCGCGGCCATAAGGCCGCGGTTTGGCTTGGGCAGCACAGATCTCATCCTCGGATCCTGGACATAGACAGGTGGTCGGCGGACCCAACCGCCGCCTCACGGCGGCGGTTGGGCGGCGGCTCGGCGGCCGACGCCTAGCGCCCTCGTCCCCCCCCTGCTATCCTCCCTGACCCCCCCGATTCGCGGGGGGGGACACGAGCCTGGAGGATCAGGAATGGCGCGGAAGACCACGACCGTCCCGAAGCGGACGGCTGCCGCCCGGTTGCGGCGCATGTTCGTTGACGGTGGCTACGTCCGGACCCAGTCGCGTGCCGATGCGCGCGAATACGGGACCGATGTCTACAAGAAGGGGCACGAGGTGCGGCTCACCCTCGGATCGATGGCTGAGGCCACGGAGGCCCGGGCCATGCTCGAAGTCGTCGGCCTCCGCGGTGGCAAGCCCTACCAGAAGCACAGCCGCGTGATCCAGCCGGTCTACGGGCTCGAGGCCGTCGAGTGGTTCATGGGCAATCTGGGCAAGGACCCCAAATCGCTCGGCTTCACGAAGACCGGTCGCCGCCGGCAGCGTCGCAACCCCGTTCGAACGGACGACGCGTAGGCTCTCCGCCTCACCGACCCGGTGACCCCGACGTGGGGTCACCAGGGTCAGCGCACCGCGTCAACCTCATCATACCCGATCACGAACGCCTGGATCACCACCGTGCCCGCCCGGGCAAAGGTGAGGCTGAGCTGCAGCGAGTCACCCCGCACCACCGCGGGGAACGGCGGCTCGAACATGATGTGCTGCCCGCCCGGCGCCAGCGTTACGGTCGCCCCTCCCCCGATCGCTACGGACACCAGGTGCTCCATCCCGGCTCCATGGAGGCTCGGCGCAGGAAACCCCTCGACCCGCACCCCCAATAGGGTGTCGGGCAGACTGCCGCGGTTCTCGACCTGGAGGTACGCGGACATTGGACTATTGCTGAACGGCACCAAGGCGTAGGCCGATCGCACCGTAAGATCGCCACTCGAGGCGCCGGCATTCCGGATCCTGGCAATGACGGGATCGATACTGGTGCAACTTGCGAGCGTCAGGATCGTCAGGAGGGTTGGCAGTCGTTTCATGCTGACCAATATAGGTTTGGATGTGCCGGTCGTCCCGAGTCTCTCGAAGGAGCAATGCTGATGTGGCGGACCCTTTCCCAGCTGGCCGCGAGCGCCTGCCTGGTCCTGTTGATCAGTGTCGTCGTGCCCCACCGAGCGGAATCGACGCCGGAGATGCACCTGCGGCTCACCCGGTCACAGCCCGCGAAGGACACCCTCCTCGCATCGCCACCGACCCAGATCTGCCTCTGGTTCTCCGAGGCACCAAACGCGCGGCTCTCGAGCATCACGCTCACCGGGCCGACCGGCAAGGTCGAGCTGGGCCCCGTGACGCTGAGCCCGAAGGACTCGACGCTCCTGATCAGCCAGATCATGGACGAGATCCCCGGTGGCAACTACCAGATCGCGTGGCGCACCGCGAGCGCCGACGGTCATGTGATGCGCGGCACCTTGCCGTTCTCGGTCCGTCCGGAGTAGGCTGGGGCTCCCGCTAGCCGGAGTCGCGCATCAAGTACCTCCTGATTGAGGATGATCCCCACCTGTCGGCCAGCCTGCTCCGGGGCCTGGGGGAGCAGGGGCTGCACACCGAGCATGCGTCGACCTGTGCGGACGGGCATCGCCGCGCGATCGAGGGGCAGTGGCAGGCGTTGATCCTCGATGTGGCACTCCCGGACGGATCGGGGATCGACCTCTGTCGAGGCCTGCGGAAAGCCGGTGATGCCACCCCGATCCTCATGCTCACCGCACGTGATGCGATCCAGGACCGGGTGACCGGCCTCGACGCGGGCGCCGACGACTATCTCGTCAAGCCATTCGCCTTCGCAGAACTGGTCGCACGTCTTCGCGCCCTCGCCCGACGCCCGACACCACTCGTGCCGGACCTCCTCACCGTCGGCGATCTCGACATCGATTTCGTCGCGCGCTCCGCCGTTCGCGCCGGTCGCGATCTCCAGCTCACGATCAAGGAATTCGCGCTGCTCGAGATTCTCGCGCGACGCGCGGGCGTACTCGTCGATCGCCCGACCATCACCGCCGCGGTCTGGGACGAGAACCACGATCCGTTCACCAACGTGCTCGATGTCCTCGTCCGACGCCTGCGCCGGAAGCTTGACGACGACGATGCCGAACCGATGCTCGAGACCATCCGCGGCGCGGGCTACCGGTTGCGCACATGAGCGCGATGCCCAACTCAACCGCGCTCCGTACCGCGCGACGCCAGCTCACCCGCTGGTACCTGCTCACCATGGCGCTGATGCTCGGACTGCTTGGGGCCGGACTCTATCTCAGCATCCGCCACCAATTCCTGACCGAACTCGATGCCTCGCTTGCCCGCGCGACCGCCGAGGTGATCCGCGCGTCACGGATTCGTGATCTGGAGGCGGGGGCTACCGGCACCGTGGTCGATGCGCTCGACGAACTCCGGATTCCCGATCGTTCGCTCTACCTGCTGAGTTCGAATGGCACGCCGATCAGGCCGACAGAGGCCGAGCCATGGGTGGTTGATGCGGCCAGCGGGACGCCGGATGGGGCAACGCTGGATGTGACCACCGAGGTCACCGATGATCGCACGCTCCGGATCCACACCCAGTCATTCGTCGTCTCGGGAGACCAGCACCGGATCGCCGTGGTGGTTGCCGACGAAGTCGAACTCGAGGAGCAGTACGCCTCCCTGATTACCGCCTTTGGGGCTGCGGCGCTTGTGGCACTCCTCCTGGTCGCGCTGGCCGGCCGGATCCTGGTAGACCGCTCCATGGAGCCGGTCGAGCTCGGCATCTCCCGGATGCGACAGTTCATGGCCGACGCGGCGCACGAGCTGCGCACACCCGTCGCCGTGCTCCGAACCCGCGCCGAGGTGGCACTCCTCCAGCCGCGCGATACGGCGACCTACCGCGAGGCACTGGAAGGAATCACCGCGGAATCGGAGCGACTGAGTGGACTCGTGGGCGACCTCCTTCTGCTGGCACATGCCGATGCGGGCGAGCGACCGATCGAGCCGGTGGCCTGCCATCTCGACGACATCGTGCTCGACGCCTGTGACGCTGCACACTCCCTCGCCACGGTGGCAGGTCTCAGCCTCGAGATCACCACCTTCGAGCAGGCAGATGTCACGGCGGATCCCGCCCTGGTCCGGCAGGCCATCATGATCCTGCTCGACAACGCCATCAAGTTCACCCCCCCCCACGGTACCATCACGGTGTCAGTCGGGGTCATGCAGAGTGAAGCGTACGTCGCCATCACGGATACGGGGCCCGGGATCCCTCCCAACGATCGGGATCGCGTGTTCGATCGCTTCGTCAGGGGTGCCGCTCCGCCGGGAGAGGGTAGGCAGGCTGGGGCGGGGCTCGGGCTCTCGATTGCCCAATGGATCGCCACCGCGCACCGCGGACGGATCGAGCTGACCGCTGCGACGCCCGTGGGGACCACGGCGAAGCTGATCCTGCCAGCAGCTTCGGGTCCCCAGGCGCAGCACTAGGCGGTGGCGATGTCAGCCCACTGTCAGGTCATGGCGGTATGGTTCGCGGACATGATTCCCCGACGGATCAGCCTTTTTCTCTTCGTCGCCATGGTCGCCGCAAGCGGACTTGGCGCCCAGTCGCCGTCGCGTCCAGTCTCCCGCCACGACGCGCGGGCGATGGCCGCCGACGGTGGACCTACCCTTGAGGTCGCGGCCGCTGATACGGTCTTGGGTGCCGCTCTGGTGCGGGATGCTGGGCTGTGGGCCGATCCCGGGCTCGCCACCTCGTGGACCAAGTCGGCACCCCAATACCACGTCGAACTCTCCTGGCCGATCGATCTCCCTGGCATTCGGAGCTCCCGCCTCCGTGCCGCGCGCTCCTCCGCGGAGGCATTCCGCTTGGGCTGGAGTGCAGCGCAGATCAATGCGGCCATGACCGCCGACACCCTCTATCTCCGCGCCCTCGAGTCAGCCGCCGTGGCACGGGCCAGTGCGGCCGACGCCGCGACGGCCGAACAATTGGCGTCGATGTCGGGCGCCGGATTGGCAGCTGGGGAGACCAGTCGGTTCGACGCGTCACTGGCCGCGCTGTCGGCGGCCCGGTCACGCGATCAGGTCGCGGGCGATTCCCTGGTCCTGCGGGCAGCGATGCTGGCACTGCAGCGCGCGGCAGGCGATTCTGCCAACACGGTCCACTGGACGCTCACCGATTCCCTCACCGCACCCGTTGTCCCGGCACCCAGTCGGCTGAACGCCGATCTTCTCGCCGCGGACGCCAGCGCGCGCGCTGCCGACGAGGCGATCCGGAGCGCGCGCCACACTCGGTGGAGTGGCACGGCGCTCCTCACCGGCATCGAGTTCGGTGACCCTGCCGTGGCCGACCATGCACTCCTGCCGGTCATCGGGGTGAGCATTCCGATTCCACTGTTCAACCGCGGCCGCGGTGCCACCGCGATCGCCGAGGCGGAAGCCATCCGTGCGGGGGCGGTGCGCACCACGTTGCGCCGTGAGCTCGATGCCCAAGTGGTGTTGTACCGCGAGCGATTCACGTCGGCGATGGAGCGGCTCGGGCGAGCCGACACCCTGCTCACCACCGCCGACGACCTCGAGCAGATGGCAGTCCAGGGCTATCGCGAAGGCGAAACCGGATTGGCCGCGGTCCTCGAGGCGGCACGCACCGCACGCGAGATCCGCGTCATGCGGGCGCACCATCTCGCCGATGCGATGATCGCGGCGGTGGTACTGGAACACGTGGGGCTCCTGGCCCCGGAGGCACCATGATCCGTCCGACCGCACCGCACTGGACTCTCGTTGTCCTCGCCCTCCTCGGCTCGGCCTGCGGTGGCGATGCGGCGCCCCCCCCCGAGCTGGTGCCCCCGACGGTGGCCACCGCTATTGCGCGAACGGATACCTTCGTCACCACCGTGACGGCCTTGGGGCGCGTGGTGGTTCGCGACGGATTTCTCGCGAGTCTCGGTGCGCCGGAGCAGAGTCGCGTCACAGCGATTCATGTGAGTCAGGGCGATGCCGTCAAGGCGGGGACACCGCTGGTGAGTCTCGACCTTCCCGCATTTCAGGCGCAGCTCCAGAGTGCCACCGCGCGCCTCGATGCCGCAGAGGCCGCGTGGCAACGGGCGGTTCGCCTCGAGACGGACGGGGTGGTGGCAGAGCGCGATGTCGAGCAGCGTGCCGCCGAGCTCGCGGCGGCACGCGCCGACGCGGTTGGCACGCGCCTCAGTGCGGAACGGGCAGAATTGCGGTCGCCGATTACCGGTATCGTGGCTTCGATGACCGCCACCCTCGGGGCCACCGTCGATCCCGGCACCGTGCTGGTCGAGGTCGTCGACCCGGATCACCTCGAGATCGTGTTGGACGTACCGCCGGACCTCGCGAGGCAATTGCGGCCAGGGATGCAGGCCACCCTCCAGAGTGTGGCCACCACCGGCGACTCGCTCGGCGCCGGCATTGTGCTCACGATTTCGCCACTGGTCGATCCGACGGGCGGAACGGTTCGCATCCGACTCCGGGTTGCGGGCGCTCACTCGGCTTTTCGGCTTGGTGAGTCGGTCCAGGCCGCGATCGTTGCGGGACACACCGCCGATGCGGTGGTCGTGCCGATCGAGGCGCTCGTACCCGAAGGCGACGGATTCATCGTCTACGTGGTCGATGCGGACGGCATGGTGCTTCGCAGGGAGGTGACCGTCGTCGGCCGCAATGCCGCGTTCGCGTCCATCGCGGCGGGACTGTCGCGAGGTGAACGCGTCGTCACCACCGGTGCCTACGGCATGGTCGACAGCACGACGGTCGGCATCGCGCCGTGAACGAGGTCTCGGCAGGAGGATGGCTTCATCGCCAGCGGCGTGCGATCCATCTGGCCGTTGCCGCGCTCAGCATCGCCGGTATCTGGGCGGCGCTCCACACCCCCTCGTCCATCTACCCCGAACTCGAATTTTCGCGGATCACGATCGTCGTCGATGCATCGGCGCTCGGAGTCCGGCAGGTGCTCTTCGGAGTGACTCGTCCGATCGAAGAGGCCGTGACCGTGGTGCCCGGCGTGAACCGCGTCGAATCGCGAGCGATCCGGGGCGGCAGCGAGACCACGGTGTCCTTTGCGCCGAGCACCGACATGCCGGTCGCATTGCAGCAAGTGCAGGCACGGGTCAATCAAATACAGGGCGACTTGCCGGCGGGTGTCACGCTGCAGGTCGAGCGCCTGACGCCATCACTCTTTCCGATTCTCTCGTACAACCTCGAGGGCGGCGATCCCGCGGAACTGCTCGACATTGCGCGGTATCAGTTGCGTCCGCTCTTCTCGCGCGTGCCAGGTGTCGCGCGCGTCGACGTGATGGGCAGTGTGGAACGCGAGATCGAAGTCGTCGCTGACCCGGTCCGCTTGGCAGCGCGGGGCATGACATGGGATGATTTGGCGGCGGCGATCCAGGGGGCGAGCACGGTCACGGCGCTCGGGCCGCTGCCGACCTCGTACCGGCAATACCTGCTCCTCGGCGGTCGGGAAGTCCACTCTGCCACCGAGGTGGCGGCGCTGCCGATCTCCCCAGTGTTGCGGGTGCGTGACGTCGCCGATGTCCGGGTGGGCACCACCGACCGGACGATGCTGGTCACCGGCGGTGGCGCGCCCGCAGCGTTCATCACCGTGAGCCGTCAAGTCGGTGGCAATACCCTGGCGATCGCCGACAGTATCGCCGGCACTGCGCGGACTCTCGCGGCGGAGCTGCCGCCCGGTGTCCGACTCGTCCCGGTCTACGATCAGGCGATGCTGGTTCGCGATGCCATTCGCTCGGTACGCGATGCGATGATCGTCGGTGCCGTCCTCGCGGTCCTGGTGCTGCTGGCCTTCCTCCGCGACATCCGAGTCACCGCGATCTCGGCGGCGGTGATTCCGATCACGATGGCGATCACCACCTTCGTCATGGCACTGCTCGGCCAGTCGTTCAACCTGATGACGCTCGGCGCCATGGCGGTCGCCATCGGCCTGGTGATCGATGACGCCGTGGTGGTCACCGAGAACATCGTCCGCCATGTTCGCCAGACGCCCGATCGGTTCCGGGCCGTGGCCGATGCGGTGCGCGAGCTGCACTGGCCGGTGACCACCTCGACACTCACCACCATCGTGGTGTTCCTGCCACTCGGCCTCCTCGGCGGTGTCGAAGGACAGTTCTTCCGGACGCTCGGATTGACCCTCTCGGTCGCCGTGCTGGTCTCCCTTGTCCTCGCGTTCACGATCATTCCGCTGCTCGCCACGAGCTACCTGCGCAGTTCGCCTGCAGTCGAGGGGATGGATGATCCCGCCTCGGACACCTCGCTCGCGTCGCGGTATGCCCATCTGCTCGACAGACTCCTCGACCGACCTCGGTTCGCGTGGCTGGTGGCACTCGGACTGTTGATCGCGGCGGGACTGATGTACCGGGTCGTCGGGACCGGATTCCTGCCCGAAATCGACGAGGGGGCGTTCGTCCTCGACTACTTCACGCCCGGCGGCACCGCACTCCCCGAGACCGATCGGCAACTTCGGGTCGTCGAACAGATCCTGGTGCACACACCCGAGGTCGAGGCCTTCTCCAGGCGGACTGGCGCTGAGCTTGGGCTGTTTGCCACGGGCCAGAACACCGGCGACTTCATCGTGCGCCTGCGGCCGATGAACCAGCGCAACCGATCAACGGCAGAGGTGATCGATGGGGTACGGCAGCAAATCGAATCGGCCGCACCGCAGTTGCAGATTGAATTCGTGCAGATCCTTACCGATGTCATCAATGATTTGGCCGGTGTGCACAATCCGGTGGAACTGAAGCTCTTCGGCCCGGACCTGCATGCACTCGAGGCGTACGCAGACAGCTTGACGACGCAACTGGAACCGGTAGAAGGACTCGTGGATCTGTACAGCGGCGTGAGTGAACCTGCGGCGGAGATGGCGCTCAATGTCGACGCTGTCGCGATCCGACGCGCCGGCCTCGCGCCCGGCGATGTCGAGCAGCAAGTGCGCGGTGCGCTCATGGGCGTGCCGGCCGGTGCGGTCCTGCTTGACGACCGCGCCATCGGTATCCGCGTCCGCGCACCCGACGCCGTGCGCTTCGATCCGACGGCACTCGCCGTCTTGCCCATTTTGGCACCCTCCAGCGCGACGGCCCTGCCGCTCAATGCACTCGCCTCGATGCAGCCCGAACTGGTGCGCGGCGAACTGCGACGCGAGGACCAGCAACAACTGCTCACGCTCACCGGCGACCTCGGCGGACGCGCGCTCGGCGCCGTCATGACCGACGTCCGCGCGGTGCTCGCGGCGACACCTCCACCTCACGGCATCCAGGTGCGGATTGCCGGACAGGACGCCGGCCAGCGGGCCGCGTTCCGCGCGCTGCTCGCCGTCTTGCTGCTCGCCGGGGTGTCGGTGGTCGCGGTGATGGTCGTGCAGTTCCGATCGTTCGTTGAGCCGGTGATCATCCTACTCGCCGCGCCGCTGTCGGTGAGTGGGGCACTCGGCGCGCTGTGGCTAACCGGCACCGTGCTGAATGTCTCGAGCGTGATGGGGATGATCTTTCTCGTTGGGCTCGTGGTCAAGAACGGCATCATCCTGCTCGAGTTCGCCGACGCAGAGATGCGCGCCGGCGCCCCGATTCGGGTGGCGATTGGTGCCGCCGCACGCGTCCGGCTCAGGCCGATCCTCATGACCACCCTTTGCACCCTGTTTGGCCTGCTGCCGCTCGCCCTCGGGCTCGGCCCCGGAAGTGACATGCAGCGCCCACTCGCCCTCGCCGTACTCGGTGGGCTCGCGCTGTCGACCCCCATCACGCTGTTCCTGGTTCCCGTATTGTTTCACACCATCCGTCGTCCGGCGGATGCACCATCACCCAACAGGAGTATCACGCCATGATGTCCACACCACGAAAGCTGTTGAGCGCCCTCATCCTGACCTTGGCCGTCGGGGCCACTGTCGCGGCCTGCGCCAAGGACGCCGAGACCAACGAGGCAACCGAAGGGGCAATGAGCGCCGGCACCACGCCGATGGCCGCCGGCAACGAGGCCGGCGAAGCGGGCGAGGCCGGTGAGGCTGGCGAGGCTGGCGAAGCAAACGCGGCCGCTGAGGAAAGCCCCGAGGCGCTCGCCAAGGAAGCCAAGATCGCGGAGCCGGCTGCGCGGAAGACCGCACTGGCCCAAGTGCCCGGCGGCATGGTCGACGCGTTCGAGCTCGAGCGTGAGGGCGGCAAGCTGCTTTACAGCTACGACATCAAATCGAACGGCAAGTCGGGGATCGATGAGGTCCAGATCGACGCCATGACTGGCGCCCTGCTCTCCAACAAGCATGAGACCCCGGCCGACGAGGCCGCCGAAGCGAAGGCCGACAGCGCCAAGATGTAGCAGCACCGGGACACCGAACCCGGCAACGGGTTCGGTGCTCCCGTGATCGAGATTGTTCATTAAACCAGAGGAGCACCATCATGAGAACCCGAAAGGCCCTACTGCTTGCAGGCTTCCTGCTGACCGGCACCCAAGTCGTCTCCGCCCAACAGGTGGAGACCGGCGCAAAGGTCAGCGAGCCCATGGCGCGACGCACTGCATTGGCCGCCGTACGCGGTGGCGCCGTCGAGAAGTTCGAACTCGAGCGCGAAGGCGGCAAGCTGATCTATTCGTATGACATCAAGGTGGCCGGCAAGGACGGCATCGAGGAAGTCCACATCGACGCCATCACCGGTCGCATGCTCAGCAAGGATCATGAGAGCTCCGCCGACGAGGCCAAGGAGGCCGACGAGGTTGGCGAAGCCGACGAAGCTGGCGAAGCCAACGAAGCCGGCGAAGCCGATGAGGCTGGGGAATCGGATGAGATGTCCGACGCAGCACTTCAACACGAAGCGCGGATCACGGAATGGTCGGCGCGCCGATCGGCGCTTGCCGCCGTCACTGGTGGAACGGTGGAGAAGTTCGAGCTCGAGCGGGAGGGCGGCAAGCTTCTCTACAGCTACGACATCAAGGTCGCCGGCAAGTCGGGGATCGACGAAGTGCAGATCGATGCCATGACAGGCGAGTTGCTCTCCAACATGCACGAAACACCGGCTGATGAGGCGAAGGAAGCCGACGAGGACATGGCCGCACTCCAGCGCGAGGCCAAGATCACGGAGGTCGCCGCCCGACGCACCGCGCTGGCTGCAGTGCCAGGTGGGACGGTGGAGAAGTTCGACCTCGAGCGCGAGGACGGAAAGCTGCTGTACAGCTACGACATCAAGATCGCGGGCAAGGCCGGCATCGAAGAGGTGCATGTCGATGCCCTGACAGGACTCATCCTGTCCAATGAGCATGAATCCCCGGAAGCCGAGGCCAAGGAAGGCGACGGGTCCATCTAATCCACTTTGGGAGGACGGTACGATGAAATTCAACCTGCTCCTGATCGCCGCGGTCGGCATCGGCATGAACGCCATGCCGGTTTCGGCCCAGCTACTCGAGACCGAGACCGCCCACCTGGTGCCAGCACGGCACTGGGAGATCGGCGGAAACTTCGAACAACAGTGGTCCGGCGAAGGCAGCGAGACCGCTATTCCCTTTGCCATCGAATACGGCTTCTCCCGACGCTTCGAATTGCTGGTGGAGCCTGTGGCGTACACACGCATTCACCCCAAGCGCCGAGTGGGGGCCTCCGGTGTTGGGGACCTCGAGTTGACGGGGACGTATCTCCTGCACCCCGAAACCGCCGGCACCCCTGGCATCGCCCTCGCGGCAGAGGTCAAGCTACCGACCGCGAAGAATTCGCAGATCGGCACGCAGAAGGCCGATTTCGCAGGCTACCTGATCATGAGCCGCCACATGGGGCAATGGGACCTCCATGCGAATCTCGACTACACTCGGCCAGGCAACCCCACGGGCGTGAAGCTTCGCGGCATCTTCGGTGCCGCCTTGGCAGTCGAGCATGCGCTGGGAACGCGCACCGAGGTGTTCGCCGAGGTCCTCGGGAATACGTCGGCCTCGACGGTCGAGAATCCCGAAGGATCCGCAACACCGGAAATCGCTGGCGGGGAACTTGTCGGTACAGTCGGCCTGGCCCACCAGATCGTCACTGGCCTGCAGCTCGCGTTGAGCCTCAGTTACGACAATAACAACGCAGTGCTGTTGCGGCCGGGGTTCGTGCTCCGGTTCTAGGCGCAGCGGGCGACGGGTCGACGCTTCTGCCCACCCGCGTGGCGGGCTGGGCAAGGAGGCCGCCGAGGACTCGGCCTCCAAGACCTGATCCGCAAGGTTAGCTCTTCGTCTTCATGCCGCTGAAGACCAACCCGGCACCAAGGATGATTGCGCCGATTCCAGCCCACAACGGGATCGGCCGCTCCTTGTCGGCGGAGATCTTGACGGAGCCGATGTCGACGATGTTCTCCCGAGTGGTGAATGAGCCGCCGTTGATGGTGACCCATCCGCCGGCGAGGATGAGCAGGATTCCGAAGATGGCGAGTGGCTTCATGGAGGGCTCCGTGGGTCAGGTTGGATGGCACGGGGGTAGTGGATGATACGTCAAGACGTGCGACCCGGCCATCGTCGACACGCCCGAGCCGGCCCCCACTAGGTTTGGTGCATGGACCTTTTTGATCTTCAGCGCGCCAAGATCCCCGCCCTCCCTGCCCGGATCGAAGGACTGGCCGCCCTTGCCTGTAATCTCGCCTGGAGCTGGCACCGCCAGGCCCGAGCCATCTTCCGGCGCGTCGACCCCGTCAGCTGGCGCCGCGCCGCCCACAACCCCATCGCATTGCTCCGTGAGGTCACGCCCGAACGTCTCGAGGCGCTGCTCCATGACAACGACTTCCTCGCGCACTACGACGAGGTCATGGCGTGGTTCACCGTCGAGCGAACTGCGGAGGGCGGCTGGTTTCGTGATCAGTGGCCCGATCTCGACCGCGATCGCCCCGTCGCCTACTTCTGCGCTGAATTCGGTCTCCACGCCTCGGTCCCGATCTATTCCGGCGGTCTCGGTGTGCTCGCCGGCGATCACTGCAAGACGGCATCTGACCTGGCCGTGCCATTCGTCGGCGTGGGGCTCTTCTACAAGAAGGGTTACTTCGACCAGCAGGTGAGTCCGATCGGGTGGCAGGAGGACGGTGATGACGAGGTCAACCCGATCCTCACGCCGCTGGTTCAGATCCCAGGCGCAGATGGCGCACCGTGGGTGACGATACTCGAGACCTTCGGCCGGCCTGTGCACATCGCGGTCTGGACGATGACGGTCGGACGCGCACCGATTTACCTGCTCGATACCGATCTCGACGCGAACGACCCCGAGGACCGCGGCCTCACCAGCAAGCTCTACTCCGGTGGCCTCCCGATGCGGCTCCGCCAGGAGTGGGTACTCGGCGTCGGTGGTACGCAGGTGCTCGCCGCGCTGGGCGTGACGCCCGGTGCATGGCATGCCAACGAGGGGCACGCCGCATTCATGATGCTCGAACGCGTGCGTCAACGTGTGATGGCTGGCGTCGACTTCGATGCGGCCGTCAGCGAGATCCGCCGGACCACGCTGTTCACCACGCACACGCCGGTGCCGGCGGGTCACGACCACTTCAACCTCGAGAGTGTGATCGAGTGCGCCGGCGCCACGTGGTTGACGAGCTTCGAGATCGGGCTCGAGCGCGTGCTCTCGCTCGGCGTGCATGCGGCACGCGGCCTCGATCAGTTCCACATGACCGTGCTCGCCATCCGTTGCGCCGGACACGTCAATGGCGTGGCCCAACGCCATGGCATCGTCTCACGCGAGATCTGGGGCGACCTGTGGGAAGGCCGCGCCCCCGAAGCGGTGCCGATCGGTGCCGTCACCAACGGCGTGCACCTGCCCACCTGGATGGCCAATCCCATCAAGCGGCTGCTCGACCGACATCTCGGCCGCGACTGGGGCACGCGGCGTGATGACGTGGAGACATGGGACGCCGTCCTCGGACTCGACAGCCACATGCTCTGGTCCGAACACAAGCTCCTGAAGCATGCACTGTTGCATCATGTGCGCGAGGATGCGCGGCGACGCTGGTGCGACACCTGGACCGAGGCCGCGCAGGTCGTGGCGAGTGGCACGTTGCTCGACCCGAACGTCCTCACCATCGGTTTTGCACGTCGGTTTGCGACCTACAAGCGTGCAGATCTCCTGTTCCGTGATACCGAGCGCCTCAAGCGCATGCTCACCGATCAACAGCTCCCGGTGCAGCTCGTCGTGGCGGGCAAGGCTCACCCGCAGGACATTCCGGGCAAGGAAGTGCTCCAGGCGATCCATCACTTCACCCGGGACCCGATGTTCGAGGGGCGTGTGGCCTTCCTCGAGGACTACGACATGCACCTGGCCCACCTGTTGGTCCAGGGGGTCGACCTCTGGCTCAACGTCCCGCGTGTGCCCCTCGAGGCCAGTGGCACGAGTGGCATGAAGGCGGCGCTCAACGGCGTCCCGCATCTCTCAACACTCGATGGCTGGTGGGAAGAGGGAGCCTCGGGTCGGAACGGCTGGACCATCCCGCGTTCAGAGGCAGCTACCGACGATGAGGTCGATGCCGAGGACGCCGAGGCGCTCTACCGAATCCTGGAGCAGGAAGTGATCCCGATGTGGTATCATCGGGATGAGGATGGGGTGCCACAGGGCTGGGTGATGCGGATGAAGGAATCGATCCGTGTCGCCGGCAAGCAGTTCGCGGCCCGACGGATGCTCCAGGACTATGCCAGGCAGTACTACGCGCCGATCCTGAGGGGTGACCCCTTCACCGACGATCCACCGACAGGCTGACCGATGCCCGCGCCACCGCCCATTCCGCTTCCAGACATCGATGGCTCGACGCCAACGATCGTGCACTTGAGCGCGGAATACTACCCGTACGCGCGGACGGGCGGCTTGGCAGAGGCCGCGTGGGGACTGCACCGCTTGCAGCACGGCCGGGGTCGACCGACCGCCGCAATCGTGCCGCTGTTCCGTACGGTCCGGAAGCATCTCCGCGACGCGGTGCCGGTGGGCGAGCCGATGACGCTCCACTTCGGGACGCGCAGTGAGTCGTTCCAACTCTGGAACGACCGCGATCCGGCGTCGGGCACGCCGAGCTACTTCATCCAGCACGACGGGCTGTTTGATCGGGACGGCATTTACGGCGAGGGGGGGGACTACCCCGACAACCATTTCCGGTTCGCGGCCTTCGCCGCGGCAGCGATCGCGTTCCTGCCACGGATCACCAGCGGCCCCGTGGTGTTGCACGCCCACGATTGGCACGCCGCGCTCGCGCCGGTCTACTTGCGCACCTGGTTCAAGGGCAATCCGTGGTTCGACCGGATCCCCGTGGTCCTCTCGGTCCACAACGGTGGCTATCAGGGCCACTTCGGCTCGGAGATCATCCCGAAGATCGGTCTCCCGTGGGACGTGTTCAATCACGACAAGCTCGAGTGGCATGGTCAGACCAATCTGCTCAAGGGTGGCCTGACTCACTGCGACATCGCCACGACGGTCTCGCCGAAACATTCCACCGAGCTGTGCACGGCGGCCGGTGGCTTTGGCCTGCAGGAAGTCTTCTCGTGGATGGGCGATCGATTCACGGGGGTCCTGAACGGGATTGACCAGGAAGAATGGAGCCCACTTCGCGACGAGCACACCGCCGCGCACTACGGCCCCGGTAACCTCGCCGGCAAGGCGGCGTGCAAGGCCGACCTGCAACGCCGATTCGGACTCGCCGAGCGAACCGATGTCCCGGTGATCGCGCTGGCCGGTCGGTTGGTGACGCAAAAAGGGCTCGACCTCGTGGTCGACAACGCCAATCTCTTCGCACTCCCGGCACAGTTTGTCTTCCTCGGCAGCGGCGAGCGAAAGTTCGAATCGGCCATCAAGGCCCGTCGTGATGCCGAGCCCGACCGCATCGGCATCGACACGACCTTCTCCGACGAGCTCGAGCACCAGCTCATGGCCGGCGCGGATCTTTTCCTGATGCCCTCGCAGTACGAGCCGTGCGGCCTGACGCAGATGCGGGCCCAGCGGTACGGGACGATCCCCGTCGCGCGGCGCGTCGGGGGTCTCGCCGATACGATCGACGACGGGATCACCGGTTTCCTCTTCGACGCCTACGACGAGCGCGCGCTCGCCGGCGGGATGTGGCGTGCGCTCACCGAACATGGTGCGTCGGAGCA
>JBBSPX010000054.1:0-16125 GCA_038258395.1 Gemmatimonadales bacterium
CACATCGAGGAGGCAGCATGAGCGGCAAAATGCAGGTGCTGGTTGGCGTGGGCCTGCTCGTGGTCGGTGTGGCACCAGGCGTCACGGCACAGCAGGTGGGGCCGGTGTTCCGTGATGGTCAGGCACAGGTCGTCGACGCCTTTGCCGATTCGACGATGTGGATCCGGGAGCATTTGTGGGTCGAGACCGAGTTCGACACCGACGGCGACGGCAAGCCCGATCGGATGCATGTCGATGTGACCAGGCCGAGCCAGACGAGGGGGGGGGCGCTCAAGCTCGCCACCATCTACGAGACCAGCCCCTACTTCGCGGGCACGTCGGGCGCGCGGCAGTTTCTCTGGGACGTGCATCAGGAGATTGGTGGACCGCCCCCGCCACGCACCTCGCAACCTCACGCGGACTTCCAGCCGGATCGGACGCGGATCTCCAACAGCCAGGTCGCGACCTGGGTCCCTCGTGGCTTTGCCGTGGTGCATTCCGAGTCGCCCGGCACCGGACTCTCGCAGGGGTGCCCCACGGTCGGTGGCCCGAATGAGGAACTCGCCCCCAAGGCGGTGATCGACTGGTTGAACGGACGCGCCAAGGGCTATACCGCGCCGGTCGGCGGGACCGAGGTGATGGCCGACTGGTCGACCGGCAAGGTCGGCATGACGGGGACGTCATACAACGGCACCTTGCCGCTCGCCGCCGCCACAACCGGCGTCGAGGGACTCGAGGCGATCATCCCCATCTCGCCCAACACGTCGTACTGGCACTACTACCGGTCCAATGGCTTGGTGCGGCACCCGGGTGGCTGGCTGGGTGAGGATATCGACTTTCTGTTCGACTTCATCCACACCGGATCGCCGACCACACGCGACTACTGCGATCGCGTCGTGCGCGAAGGCGAAATGCACGCCGACCAGGATCGCGCAAGCGGCGATTGGAATCCGTTCTGGGCCGGCCGCGACTATTGGCTCAAGCTCGACGGGGTGCACGCGGCCACGATGATGGCACACGGCTTCAATGATTGGAACGTGATGCCTCTCCACAGCACCCACGTGTTCAAGGTCCTCGAGGCGCGTGGCGTGCCGGTCCGCGCCTATTTCCATCAGGGCGGCCATGGCGGCCCCCCGCCGCTGGAGATGCAGAACCGCTGGTTCAGCCGCTGGCTCTATGGCGTGCAGAACGGTGTCGAGTCGGAGCCGAAGGCGATGATCGTCCGTGAGGATGCCGACCGCGAGCAGCCGACCGGCTACGCCGACTGGCCCAACCCTGCCGCGGCACCGGTCGCCATCCATCCCGCCCTCGGCGGTCCGGCCGTCGGCGGCCTCGGGCTCACCGTGGCGACACGGGGGGGGGAAGAGACCCTGATGGACCAGCATGCCCGCACCGCGCGTGAGCTTGCCTCGGCACCCTCGAGCGATCACCGGCTGCTCTATGCCACGGCGCCGCTCGCCGCCCCGCTCCACCTTTCCGGCACCACGCACGTCACCGTACGCGTGAGCGCCAACGTGCCGGCAGTGAACCTGTCGGTGTATCTCGTCGCGCTGCCGTGGACCGATCCGCCGCGCGGCCAACCGGACTTCTCGCTCATCACCCGAGGCTGGGCAGATCTCCGGAATCGCGCGTCGATGAGCAGCGAACAGCCACTCGTGCCGGGTGAGTATGTGGAGATGTCGTTCGATCTCCAGCCCGATGACCAGATCATCCCGGCCGGCAAGCAGCTTGGTCTGATGATCTTCTCAACCGATCCGGAATTCACACTCTCGCCGCGCGAAGGGTCGCGATTGACCCTCGATCTCGCGGGCACGGTGATCACGCTGCCGGTGGTCGGCGGCATGGACGCCGCGCGGCAGGCGGGGCTTCGCTAGCTGCCAGCGGCGGGTGCGATGGGTCATCAGGTGGTCACCGCCACGCCACCGACACCTCACCCGACTGTCATCGTCCCGCCACCGAGTTGGGTCGCTGGCGACATCACCACCACTGATCGTTGAACGGCAGTCCCTCACGCCGTCACGAAAGGTGGTGCATGATGTTCGAGCTTCTCGTTGCCTCCGTCGTTCCGCCCCGCCGGTCATCGGTCCAGGTGGTCGGCGCCACCGCGATCCACGCCGTGCTCCTGCTGGCCGCGGTCATGGTCACGCGCGGCGCCGCGCGGGCCGGACCGGCGCCCGATCCGGATCGCTTCACGCCCGATGTGTACATCAACCGTGTGACGGCGACCCCGGTGACCGGGGTCGCCACCGGCATGCGATCGTTGTCGGTTGCGCGTCCCGTGCTTCCCTCTCGTGTGCCACTCCCTGAGATCGACCTCCGGCGAGTGCCCACGCAACTCCCGCCGACCGGATTCGACCCTTCGGCCTATGCAGGTGGCACGACGCGGATCCCGAGCGACCCCACCCGTGGCTCCGGTTCACCTGATGGTGTCACCACTGTGCCGCGGAATGATGAGGTCGATCAGCCTGCCCGGCGGATCCACGTCGTCGAGCCGGTTTACCCCTCAGTGCTCCGGACAGCCGGCATCGAGGGCACCGTCAGGCTCTCCTTCATCATCGACACGCTCGGCGGCGTCGAGTCTGGGTCGGTGACAGTGCTCGCCGCCAGTCATCCCGGCTTCGTGGCATCGGCGAGTGCGGCCGTTCGGGCCCAGCGTTTCACCCCGGCTGAGCGGCACGGAAGGGTCGTCAGGACGCTGGCCGAGCAGACGGTGCGGTTTGCGCTCGGGGAGCGGGCGCCCGTGGCGCAACCATGATCGCGCGCGACGCGTATCATATTGCTGCCCCTGAAAACCCCGACCAGGAATATCTCGTGAACCGGATTGTTGCATCGTTCGCCATCACTGCCGCACTGCTCATCACGCTCGCGCCGGTGGGCACGGCTCAGGCGCCCAGTCCAGAGGTCATGGCCGCTTTCTCGGGGACCTGGAAGATCGACCGTGACCGAAGTGAACCGTTGCCGCCCGTGGCACGGAGTCTGGTCGGACCGACGCAACTTGTGCCGCGTGAGGTGACCACGACAGAAACGATCAGCGGCACTGGGACGCCGCCGACCAGTGGCGGTGGCAGGCGCGGCGGCGGTGGAGGTGGTGGCGGGGTTGGTGCGACCCCGCCGCTGGCCGCAACAGCGGGCCGATCACGTAGTGGTCGCGGCGGCGCGACGGGTCGCTATCTGGCGGAGATGGCCACCGAATTGGCGCCTCCTCCGACCCTGGTGATCACCGTCTCGGATTCCGATGTAGTGCTCGCGAACACCGCCGGCGCCGAGATCCGTTGGGCCAGCGACGGCAAGGTCCATCAGGATGCCCAGATGGATGGCACGATGCTCGAGCAGTCGGGCCTCTGGAAGGGCGACAAGATCGAGCTCCACAATGCGGTCCACGGGTCGCTCGATCTCAAGCGTGAACTCAGGCTGATTGACAAGGGGACCGCACTCGAGCTCAAGATCGAGCTGGGCGGCACGGCGATGCAAAAGAAGGTCACCCGGAAGGTGATCTACACCCGGTGACGACTGGTGGGCGCCGGGGCACTCGCCTCGGCTTCCATTCGACTGCCGGTCCCATTATTGTATACAATATGCAATCCGTCGCCCGGCGTACGCTCACCGATGCCACCACCGAGGCACTCCGCGACCGGATCCTCCGCGGTGAGCTGCCGGCCGGCGAACCGCTCCGCCAAGTGGCACTCGCGGCAGAGCTTGGGGTCAGCCGGATCCCGCTTCGCGAAGCCTTCCAGCGTCTCGAAGCCGAAGGCTTGGTCTCCCTGCTGCCGCACCGGGGGGCCGTGGTCGCCGCACTCCCAACCGATGACATGCCCGAGCTGTTCGGTCTCCGCGCCCTGATCGAGGGCGACACCTTCGCCAGCGCGATGTCGCAGGTCACTCGTGCCGACGTCGCCTCGGCTGGGCGTGCGAGACTCGCCTTCGAGGCAGCAGTCTCCCGGGGCGACCATGGTTATCTGGGAGAAGCGAACCTGCAGTATCATCTCGCACTCTATGCTCCCGCGAATCGGCCGCGCACCATCGAGGTGATCAGCCGATTGCATCAGCAGTGTGACCGCCTGCTTCGGCTGCAGCTTGCGCTGACGCACGGCGGCGATCAGGCCGTCCAAGAGCATCGCGAGCTGCAGGCGGCGTGGCAGGCTGGCGATGCCGAACACGGCGTCCAGCTCCTGCGCACCCACATTGAGGGTGCCGGAGATCGACTCGCTCGCGCCCTCGCCACTTCTCGACACGAGGAACACCCATGACCACAACCGCAGCCCACCTGATCGGCGGGGACGCGCTGCCAGGCACCGGACCAGCGGCCTCCCGAACCAATCCCTCGGATCGGCGCGAGGTGATCGCCGAATTCCGGATCGCCACCGCGACCGAAGTCGATGCCGCGGTCGGTGCGGCCGTCGGGGCGGCGCGCAGTTGGCGGCACCAGACCGGACCGGCGCGCGCCGCGGCACTCCACGCGCTTGGTGAGGCGATTGCGGCACGACAGGATGCGTTCGCCACCCTGATCGCCCGCGAGGTCGGCAAGCCGATCGTCGAGGCGCGCGGAGAGGTCGGTCGTGCCGTGGTCATTTGTCGCTACTACGCCGGGGAGGCCGTGCGTGAGATCGGCGAGGTGATCCCCGCCGGTTCCCCGAACACCACACAGTTCACGCTTCGCGATCCGCTCGGCGCGGTCGCCCTGATCACGCCCTGGAATTTCCCCCTCGCCATCCCGATCTGGAAGGCGGCCCCGGCGCTGGCCTTTGGGAACACCGTGGTGCTCAAGCCGAGTGAACTCTCGCCGGCCGTTGCCGACCTGCTCGCGGCGGCTATCCGCGAGGCCGGGTTGCCTGCCGGCGTCTTCAATATGGTGCAGGGTGACGGCACCACCGGGGCGGCGCTGATCGAGCACGACGGCATCCGCGGGGTGTCGTTCACCGGCTCCGCGAAGGTCGGTGCGTTGGTCCAGGGTGTTGCAGCGGCGCGGAACATCCGATGCCAGACCGAGATGGGTGGCAAGAATGTCGTGATCGTGGCGGCAGATGCCGACCTTGATCACGCGGCGCAGCTCACGGCCGCCGGCGCGTTCCGGTTCGCCGGGCAGAAGTGCACTGCGACCTCGCGGGTGGTCGTGCAGCGCGAGGTGACCGATGCCTTCCTGACCAAGCTGGCCGAGGCGACCGACCAGCTCGTGATCGGCGCGGTGACCGACGCCACGACCACGATCGGCCCGATGGTCTCCGCGAGCGCGCTGGCCAAGGTCCAGGCGGCGCTCTCCGCCGCACCCAGTGCACCGGTCCACCGCCGCGACATTCCAGCGGGGGAGCCCTGGCAGCACGGTGAGTGGTTGTCGCCCGTGACGTACCGACTCGCGGATGCCAGCGACCCCCTCGCACGGGACGAGCTGTTCGCACCCGTGCTCGCCGTGCTCGAGGCCGACGACATTGACGAGGCGCTCGCGCTGGCAAACGACACGCGCTACGGGCTGTCGGCGTCACTCTTCACGCGCGATCTCGCGCGAGCGTTCCACTACGTGCGCGAGATCGAGGTCGGGCTCGTACGCGTCAATGGCGATACCACCGGTGTCGATCCGCATGCGCCGTTCGGCGGAGTCAAGGGCTCGAGCAGTGGCAGTCGAGAGCAGGGTCGCGCGGCGCGCGACTTCTACACCGAGATCCGCACCATCCAGATTCACGCCTGAGAGGAATCCAATGAGCCGAGAGATGTGGCAGGGGGTCTTCCCTGCGATCACGACACCGTTTGGTCCCGATGGGGCCGTCGATCACGAATTTCTGGGCGACCACGCCCGTCGGATGGCTGCTGCTGGGTCGAAGGGCATCGTCGCCCTCGGTTCGCTTGGTGAGGGCGCGACGCTCACCGTCGATGAGAAGGTCGAGGTGTTGCGTACCCTCGTGAAGGCGGTCGGCGACCGGGTGCCGGTGGTCGCAGGAATCGCTGCGCTATCGACCGAGGAGGCGGTGACCCTCGCGCGCGCCGCCGCGACGGTCGGTTGCCGTGGCCTCATGGTGTTGCCTCCCTACGTCTATCTCGGCGATTGGGCCGAGACGCGCGCCCACGTTGGCGCGATCATCGGTGCCACCGACCTCTCCTGCATGCTGTACAACAATCCCATCGCCTACGGTACGGACTTCCTTCCCGAACAGGTCCTGGAACTTGCCGATGCCCATCCGCAGTTGCATGCGGTGAAGGACTCGAGCGGGAACGTGCGCCGATTCACCGCGATTCGCGCCCTGCTCGGCGATCGCTTGGCGCTCTTCGTGGGCCTCGACGATGCGCTGGTCGAGGGTGTCGCCGCCGGTGCCACGGGATGGGTCGCAGGCCTGGTGAATGCGCTCCCCGAGGAATCAGTGCTCCTGTTCGAGCACGCGCTGGCCGGTCGCGAGGCCGAGGCACGCGCCCTCTACGAGTGGTTCCTGCCGCTGCTGCGCCTCGACACCGTCCCCAAGTTCGTGCAACTCATCAAGCTGGTTCAGCAGCACTGTGACCTCGGAACCGAGCGAGTGCGGGCGCCGCGGCTGGCGCTCACGGGCACCGAGCGCGATGTCGTGGTCAGCGTGATCCGTGAACGGCTGGCCAACCGACCGCACGGGCTGTGATCACCGGCCCCAGCGGCCCGATCGAAGTCATCGACTCCCACACCGAGGGGGAGCCGACCCGTGTCGTGGTGAGCGGGTGGCCCGAACCAGCGGGAGAGTCGGTGCTCGCGCGCCGCGAGACGATGCGCGAGCATCACGACGCATATCGACGCGCCGTGGTGCTCGAACCTCGTGGCCACGATGCGATCGTCGGGGCGCTACTCGTCCCACCCGATCGTGCCGAGGCCGTCACGGGCGTGGTGTTCTTCAACGATGCGTCGTGGCTCGGCATGTGCGGTCACGGGACGATCGGTGTCGTGCGCACGCTGCAGCACCTGGGACGCGTTGCACCCGGGCCGGTCGAGCTCGACACGCCGGTCGGTCCGGTGGGCGCCATCCTGCACGATGATGGCTCGGTGACCGTCCGCAATGTTCCATCCTACCTGCATCAGGCGGGTGTGGTGATCGATGTACCCGGCATCGGTCCCGTCATCGGTGACGTAGCCTGGGGTGGCAACTGGTTCTTCCTGACATCCGTCTCGGCGCCCGTGCCCGAGCTGCGCTACACGGCGCGCGCCGAGCTGCTCCAGGTCGCCATGCGGATCCGGACCGCGCTGCGCGCAGCCGGCGTGACAGGGGCCGATGGGGCGGAGATTGATCACATCGAGCTGTTCGGGCCGCCCGAGACACCGGGTGCGGATTCACGAAACTTCGTGCTCTGCCCGGGCGCGGCCTACGATCGATCACCATGCGGGACCGGCACCTCGGCGAAATTGGCCGTCTTGCACGCCCAGGGTCGGCTCGAGGTCGGTGCGGAATGGACCCAGGAGAGCATCATCGGCTCGCGGTTCACCGGCTGGCTGGCCGAGGTGGGCGGCACCGTCCTGCCGCACATCCGTGGTCGGGCCTGGATCACCGGGACGAGCGTACTGCGGTTTGATCCGGCCGATCCGTTCCGGGCCGGACTCGGGTGACGACGCCCGATGTGCTGGTTGTGGGGGGGGGAGTCGTCGGACTCGCCACCGCCCGCGAGCTGCACTTGGCCGGTTGTACCGTGGCGGTGGTCGAAGCCGAATTCGCCGGAGCAGGGAGCACCGGCGCGGCGATGGGGCATGTGGTGGTGATGGATGACACGCCGGCCCAGGTCGCCTTCTGCCGGGACTCGCGGGCGCGCTGGATTGCCTGGTTCGAAGGGGGGGGGATGCCATCGGCGGCGGAGCATGATCCCTGTGGGACGCTCTGGCTCGCCGCGACCGACCGCGAATGGGCGGCGGCGGGCCATAAGGTCCGCACGTTGCAGCAGGCCGGGATTCGCGCTGAATTGCTCGATGCCGCGGCCCTGGCCGAGGCGGAACCCGCGCTCAAACGCGGCCTGGTTGGCGCGATGCGCGTGCCGGACGATCTGGTCTGCTACCCGCCGGCGATCGCGCGCGCGCTCGCCGAGGAGCTGATCGGCCTGGGGGTGCGTTGGATCGACCGTCGCGTGGTCGGGCTTGAGCCGGGCGCCGCACGGCTCAACGATGGCACGCGGCTGGGCGCGGGATCGATCGTCCTCGCGGCCGGCGCCCAGACGACCGCGCTGGCGCCTGGATTGCCGCTCGTTCCACGCCGCGGACATCTGGTGATCACCGACCGGACCCCGGTGCGTGTCCACCACCAACTCATCGAACTCGGCTATCTCGACTCAGCCCACAGTATGGGCGGCGCCTCCATCGCGTTCAACGTCCAACCGAGACGAACCGGCCAGTTGCTGGTCGGCTCCTCGCGTGAGCTGGTCGGATTCGATCCCGCGATCAATCACGAACTGGTCGGGCGCATGCTGTCCCGTGCCGTCGATTTTGTCCCCGGCCTCACTCAGGTTCCCGCGTCGAGGACCTGGGTGGGGTTTCGTCCGGCGACCCCGGACGCCTTGCCCTTGATCGGCCCGTGGCCCGCACTCCCTGGGACGTGGATTGCCACGGGCCACGAGGGACTTGGTATCACGATGGCGCCCACGACGGCGGCACTCATCCGAGCAGGCATCACGGGCAGCCGTCCGCCGATCGATCCCACGCCGTACCTGCCTGATCGGATCATGCCCGCGCAGGATCACGCCGCATGATCGATGTCGTGATCCTCGTGAATGGCGTACCGCGTCGGGTGACGGGTGACATCAGCCTCGCCGCGGCACTCTGGCGACTGGACCAGGTCACCTTTCGGCAAGACACGAGTGGCGCGCCGCGCGCGCCGCTCTGCGCCATGGGCGTCTGCTACGAATGTCGGGTGACGGTCGACGGGGTGACGGGGCTGCGCGCCTGCCTCGTGCAGGTCCGCGAGGGACTCGCCGTCGAGGTGCCGCATGACTGAATCACGGCGGCTTGACCTCGTCGTGGTTGGCGGGGGTCCGGCGGGTCTGGCGGCCGCGGAAGCAGCCGCGCGTCACGGCAAGCAGGTGCTTCTCATCGATCAGGCCCCTCGCCTCGGTGGCCAGATCTGGCGGCATCGCGACGGCGACCCCTTGCCTCGTGTCGCACGCGACTTGATGCGCGCCGCGCGGCCCCCACGTGTCTCACTCGCGCTCGGTGCGTCGGTGGTCGATGCGCCGACTCCGGATCGCCTGGTGGTCGATTTTGGTGGCCGCGTGGCGACGGTGGAGACTACTGCGGTGGTGCTCGCGACGGGCGCGATGGAGCGCTTCCTGCCATTCCCCGGATGGACACTTCCCGGCGTCGTCGGTGTCGGCGCGTTGCAGGCACTGATCAAGTCAGGCACACCATTGGCCGGCGCGCGGGTGGTGATCGCCGGAACCGGTCCGCTCATCTGGCCTGTCGCCGAGGCGGTCGTACGGGCGGGTGGCATCCTCGAGTTGATCGCCGAGCAGGCCGGGCGCAGTGCGGTCGTGGGCTTTGGGGCAGCCCTCCTGACGCGACCTGGATTGCTCGGTCGCGCCATCGGCTATCGGCGGGCGACGTGGCGCGCGCCCTTCCGTACCGGAAGTTGGCCCCTGCGAGCAGAGGGGGGGGGGAGACTCGAGACGGTGATCATGGGTGGTGGTGGAGCGCGTGAGTCCCGGATCGACGCGGATTGGCTGGCCACCGCCGCGGGGCTGATACCGCGCACCGATCTCGGCCGGCTGTTGGGGTGTCGGATCGAAGGCGATGCACTCGCCGTCGATGCCGCGCAGGCCACTTCCGTGCCGGGCGTCTGGGCCGCCGGCGAGTGCACGGGGGTTTCTGGCGACGAAGGCGCACGCATCGAGGGCACCATCGCCGGCTTGGCGGCCATCGGGATCACCGAGTGGCCCGCGCCGCTCACGCGTCGTCGCACCCGAACCCGTGCCTTCGGTGTCCGCCTTGCACGGACCTTTGCGCCGCGTGCCGAGCTCCGGGATCGGGTGGAGGACTCGACCATGGTGTGTCGCTGCGAGGACGTGCGGGCCGGTGCGCTCGACCCGGCCTGGGAGTTCCGGCAGGCCAAGCTCTGGACCCGGATCGGCATGGGCGCCTGCCAGGCCCGAGTCTGTGGCAGCGCCTGCAGCTTCTTGTACGGTTGGGATGCCAACACGGTACGGCCGCCGCTCGAGCAACCTCAGCTCGGCGGGTGGGCCCGTGCCATCATGGCTTCGCCTCCTCGGGATGGACCGCCAGACTCGCTCGTTCCACCAGAGTCGTGAGCCGCGCGGCATCGTCCTCACCGATGCCGCGGGCCACCGCTTCACCCAACTCCTCCCAGACTCGCTTTACGGTCGCCTCCAGCAGCCGTGAGCGCGGCGTGGGGTGGATACGGATGCAGCGGGCATCGTCGGGGTCGCGCCGCCGCTCGAGCAACCCCACACGCTCCAACCGAGCCACCATGCGCGTGACGGTTGGCGACTCGACTCCGAGGCGCGACGCCAGGCTCGCCTGGTTGAGACCCGGCTCGCGCCACACTTCGAGCAGCAGGGCGTCCTGACCGGGGTGCAGGCCGTGGGGTTGCAAGAGCTCACCCTGCCGCGCGCGCACCGTGCGCCCCAGCGACACGAGTGCCGCAGTCAATCGGTGGGTCTCACTCATCTCAGACTCCTCACCTTTCTCCCTCTCTCTTTCTCTCTTTCCTACCCCAGGTCGATCGGGAGCGCTTGCCTGACCAGGAACGCAGTCACGCCGATCACCAGGAGCCCGACGAGCACTTCGGCCAGGACGGCGCGGCGAAGCTGCGAGGGCCCCGCGGCCATCCCGCTCGCCACTCGGGGGGTGACGACGCGCCAATTGTATCCGCCGAGCACCAACATCCTGGCGATCAATCCGAGCTTGATCAGCAGGAGCACACCCCACGTACTGGCAGGAAGATCGATCAGCCGGGCGGTGTAGTTCCAGGCCATCAGTACGCCACTCACGACCAGTAGCACCACTCCGAGTCGCGCGAAGCGCGAGAAGCGGTGCAGTACGTCGGTCAGCAGCGGCGTCGCGTCGTGGCTCCGCAGGTTCGGGAACACGGTGAGGGCCATGACCGCGAGCGTGCCAAACCAGAGGCCCGCACCGAGCAGGTGGGTCGCATGGATCAGCCGACCGAGCACGACCGGATGGAAGATCGCGTCGGCACCATGGCCGATGCCTGCTTCGGCGAGCACGATCAACGAGGTCGTGATGATGAGGGCGGTCCGTTGCGCCGGCTTGCCGGCAAGCAACCACATCAACGCCAGCGTCGCGAACGCCGCAGATGCCTCGACCATCCATCCCTTCCCCCAGCTCCCGGTCGTGAGCACGACCCGCATCAGCTCGGTATCCGCCGGCACGCCAGGGTCGGCGAACGCGAGCACCTGCACCATGCCACGGATCAGGACCAGCATCAGCAGGAACCAGGCGAGCAGGGAGGGGAAGCGTGTCATCCACCCTCGAATGACGCGGAGTTCGGGCGACTCGCTCTCGGGATCGTCACGAAAGAGTCCCATCACGACGACCACGCCGATGAGCAGGACGATCGTGAGCAGGATCAGGCCACCAATGACAGGCGCGAGCAGGCGATCGAGGATGTCGGACATGTCGGCGAGGCGTTCCGGGTTGGTGTGAACGAGCCTAGACAATAGTATGCTTTGGTGGTTCGGCACCCCAAACCCTGTGAGCACGCCGTGTATCGATCACTTCGGATCCTAGGCCTGGTCCTTGGCCTGCCAAGTACCGCGATGGCGTGCCAGGCTCGCACGCTGCCGGTGCAACTCGTGGTGCACTTCTCGGTGGACCAGATGCGACCCGACTACCTGAGTCGCTGGCAAGCCGAGTTCACGGGCGGACTCGCCCGACTGCTGCGCGGCGGTGTCGTGTACCTCGCGGCGGAGCAGGCGCATGCGGTGACGCTCACTGCGCCGGGGCATGCCTCCATGATGTCGGGTCGCTGGCCCTACAGCACGGGCATCATCACCAACGAATTCGGGGTGCCCGATGCGGCATCACCGTTGATCGGCACCACTGGCAGCGGCGCCTCGCCGCACCGGTTCCAGGGGACCACCTTGTACGACTGGATGCGCGCGAAGGATTCCACCGTGCGTGCCCTTTCCGTCTCGCGCAAGGATCGTGGCGCCATCCTGCCGGTGGGCCGTGCGTCGCAGTCGGTGTTCTGGTACAGCAACGGGATGTTCACCACCTCGCGGTGGTACGCCACCAGGCTGCCGGATTGGTTGGTCGCCTGGAATGCCCAGGATCCGATCGAAACGATTCGTGGCAGCGTCTGGACACCGCTCGCAGGCACCGCGTACCCCGAGGTCGACAATCGACCGTTCGAGGCTGGTGGTCGCAACAATACGTTTCCGCACCAGATTCCCGTCGAAGCCACGGACGCCGTTGGCGCGGTGACAGACTTCCCGGTGATGGATTCCCTCACCCTCGACGTTGCCTGGCATGGCGTCCGTGCGATGAAACTCGGCCAGCAGGGTCATCCCGATTTTCTGGCGGTGTCGCTCTCGACGACCGACGCGATCGGGCACCGGTACGGACCGGGGTCGCTCGAGATGCACGACCAGATTCGCCGGCTCGATCTCCTGCTGGGTCAGTTCCTCGACTCGCTCGCGACGGTGGTGCCCCTCGATCGCGTGGTGATCTCGCTCACCGCCGATCACGGGGCCACCGACTATCCGGAGGCCGGCACCGGTGGACGCTTGCCACTGAGCGCCGAGGTGCGGGAGCTCAGGCGGTGGGTGATGTCACGCTGGTCACTCAACGCCCAGATCAGCGAGGAAGGAGGGCTGGTCCTCGCGGATACCGCCGCGTTGGCCGATCGCGGTGTCTCGATCGACTCGCTCTCGCGAGCACTCGCAGCGACATTCCGGGGGCGTCCCGGCGTCCGCGATGTCCTGACGCCGGCGACACTCCGGACGCGTCGTGATGCCGAAGCGGTCCTCTGGCGCCGGCAGATCATGCCGGGTGCCGGCTGGCTGGTGGCCGTGGCATCCGAGCCGGGCTGGGTCTATGGCAGCAGCACGACCTCCACCTCGCACGGGTCGAGCAACATCCTCGACCGACGGGTGCCGGTCATCGTGATGGCACCGGGCGTGGCACCGCGCCGGGTCAGCCGAACCATCGGCGTGGTCGATCTGGCCCCGACCGTCGCCCGTCTCATCGGGGTCCGCCCGACCGAACCCCTCGATGGGCGCGTTCTTCCTGAAGTCGTCTCCCCTCGGAGGTAGTTGCCATGCGTCGTCTGTTGCTCTCGATTCTCTGCTGTGTGCCCACGGTCCTCATTGCGCAGGGGGGGGAAGATGCCGCGCTCCGCCACGCGCGTGCACTGCTCGCCAGTCGCCCGATCATCGATGGCCACAACGACCTGCCGTGGGAGATCCGCATCAATCCGATCTCGAAGATGGATGTGTCCAAGTATCCGCTGCGCACCACGGCGCCTGGCCAGACCGACTTCGCACGGCTCAAGACCGGCGGCGTCGGGGCACAGTTCTGGTCGGTCTACATCCCCGGTGAATTCCCGGACTCTGGCTACGCCCGCATGCAACTCGAGCAGATCGACATCGCCCGGCGGATGATCGCGATGTACCCGGACCAGCTCGAACTGGCGCGCTCGGCCGATGACATCGTCCGGATCCGGAAGAGCGGCAAGGTCGCCTCGCTGCTCGGGATGGAGGGTGGCCACGCGATCGAGAACTCGCTCGGCGCACTTCGGATGTACTACGCACTCGGTGCACGTTACATGACGCTGACCCACAACGTCACGCTCGATTGGGCCGATGCCGCGTTGGATGCGCCGACCCACGGTGGACTGACCGATTTTGGGCGTGATGTGGTGCACGAGATGAATCGGCTCGGGATGATCGTCGACCTGAGCCATGTGTCGCCCGGCACCATGTCCGATGCACTCGATGCCACCAGTGCGCCGGTGATGTTCTCGCACTCCTCCGCACGCGCGATTACCGATGTCCCGCGCAACGTGCCCGACTCGATCCTCCGGCGTCTCAAGCAGAACGGCGGCGTGGTGATGGTCACCTTCGTCGGCAGTTTCATCAACAACGCGATGAAGGACTGGGGTGAACAGGCCGATTCGGTCGGCAAGGCGATCCAGGCCGGGCCGGGCGACGCCGCGAGCCACCGCGCGACCTTCAATGCATGGCGGCAGGCGCATCCCCAGCCGCATGCCAGCGTGGCCGACGTCGCCGATCATGTCGAACACATCCGCGATGTCGCCGGGGTCGACCACGTCGGGCTCGGAGGCGACTACGACGGCACCGATGGCCTGCCCGATGGCATGGAAGATGTGAGCGGCTTCCCGGTGCTCTTCGCCGAACTGATTCGGCGCGGATGGAGCGATGCCGATCTGCTCAAGCTCGCCGGCGGCAACATCCTCAGGGTACTGCGGGAGGTCGAACAGGCCCGGGATCGTCTCGCCGTTTGACCACGAGCCAGCCGAACGTCAGGATCGCCAGCGCGATCCCGAACCACTGGACCGCGTAGGAGAGATGTGGCCCCTCATCGAGCGACGGCGGCTCGATGGTCGGCAAGCCACCCAGGACGGTGTCCGGGGAGACGAGCAGGACCATGACCGGCAGTGATCCCGGGAGCCGCTCGGCGAGGAGCCGGGCATCGGGGCGCTGCCAGGTCGTGTCCGGTCCGATGCCCAATGGCTGGCCGGCATTCGTGGTCGTCGGGTTCTCGAGCGCCAAGCCCTCGATCGTCACGGTGCCTGGCGCGAATGATGGCAGCGGAAACTTGGGGCGCACGCCGTCGGCGGCATTGACGAACCCACGAAGCACCCAGCCAGGATGCGAACTGCCGTGGACCATGAAGGGCGTGACCACATAGAGTCCGGGCGCATCGCGGAAGGAGCGGTTGCGCAGCAGGATGGTGCCGGCCCCGTCGAAGCGGCCCGTCGCCGTGATGCGGCGCCCGATGAGGGTGGAATCCCCGATCGCCGGAGCGGCCAGGTCGATCGGCGGGAGGGTACGAGCCGCAACCATGGTCGCATTGGTCGCGCGACGATCCGAGCGTCGGTCGAGCTGCCAGACACCGAGCCGGACGGCCACGGCGGCGAGGACGACGACCAACACGAGCACCACGCGGTGTCGAAAATCAGACATTTCCGGTCCCCATTCCGACAATTGGGTCCATTTCAGGACATCTCGAAACGACCTAAAGTGTTGCCACTGTGCAAGATAGCATTGTGGTACGCGTCCTGCTTAAGGTAAGGTCACGGAGTCACGCGTGACTCCCGAAGAGACCACCGAATTCACCTCGTATCCTCAGGGGACATGACCATGCGTCAATCACTCTCATGCTTCACCGTCGTGGCGCTCACCGCCCTGATCGCGCTCCCCGCCGCCGGCCAAGGCCGTCGAGACCGCGACCGCGGGATCGTGGAGATTGCGCCTGAAGGGGCCCGCGGCGGCTTCTACATCGGCGGCGGGATTGGTGCCGGCGCTGAATCGTACAAGTTCGCCGACGAGACCGAGTTCACCGAGGCCCTCACCAAGCCGACCTTCACGCTCCGCCTCGGTGGCACCCCGGACCCCTACGTCCGACTCGGTGGCGAGTGGTTCGCCTGGGGCAACGAGGAGATCGATCGCACCGAGTTCTTCTCGACCCTGCTCGGCACCGTCCAGTTCTATCCGATGAAGGATGCCGGTCTCTGGCTCAAGGGCGGGGCAGGTCTCGCCTTCAGCGGGCAAGACTTCGTCGATCCACAGTTTTTTGATGCCACCGAGACCGGGTTCGGCTGGAGCGTCGGCGTCGGATACGATGCCCAACTCTCCCGCGCGTTTGGCATTGGACCGTCGGTGGAATTCTATCAGGGGAGCTTCACCCAGCGCGACGAAGCGACGTTGACCGATCGGGTGCTCAACATCGGCGTTCAGGTCACGTTCCAGACTGGTGGTCGTCGCCGTTGACCGCTCGGGGCGGGGCGGGTATGTTTTCGCCCGCCACGCCCTGGTGGTGAAACTGGTAGACACGCTATCTTGAGGGGGTAGTGCCGAAAGGCGTCGCGGTTCGAATCCGCGCCAGGGCATTGTTGCACCGCAGGCCCCGCTTCTCGCCACTGTAGCTCAGCGGTAGAGCACTCGATTCGTAATCGAGCGGTCGTCAGTTCGATCCTGACCAGTGGCTCTCGCTGAGCCCGAAGC
>JBBSPX010000055.1:0-15732 GCA_038258395.1 Gemmatimonadales bacterium
GCGGGCGGACGCAGGATGGTCCAGGGAAGCGCGGAGGCACGAACCATCTCTTCGGCGGCAAGTTTGCTCCGACCGTACATCGTGAGTGGTCGGTCACTGGAGGCATCGCGCTTCGGCACGCCCAATGCGGCGGGACCTCCCGCGGCGCCGGACGAGACCAACAAGAATCGCGAAACGGTTCCGGCACCCTCGGCGGCCTCGACCAACCGGGCGGTCCCGTCTCGGTTCGCGTGCATCAACTCCGCCTCGTCCACCGCGCCCGTGAGCGCCGCGACGTGGTAGATGATGGCCTGATCTCGGACCGCCCGTTCGAGCGCCGCGCGGTTGGCCAGATCGCCTTCGATGAGTGTGACACCGCGGCGCTCGAGCGAGGCCCCGCGAGCGCGTGAGCGCACGAGGGCTGTGACGGTGGCATCGCGATCGAGGAGGTGATCTATCAGATGGGAGCCGACGAACCCTGGTCCGCCGGTGACCAGCACCTTCATATGGCGCGGTCGAGGAGCCGGTAGCTCTTGTAGGGAGTGAACTGCGCCTTCGCGAGCCCCTGGATGATCGCGGTATTGTCCTCGAGCAACCAGCCCGCTTCCCCCCAGCCGATACCGCGCTCGGCGGCACGGGTCCAGATCCAGTGGTAGAGGGCCGCGTCGATCCCCTTGCCGCGCCATTCCGGGAGGATACCCAGCAGCAGGATCCGAGCGCGTGTCAATCGCTTGAGCTTGAGCTTGAGCAGCATCATGAGCGAGGCCGGGAACATGCCGCCGTTGCGGTTGTGGTGCAGGGCCTCGTTGAGATCCGGCAGCGCCAGGCCGAATGCGACGGGGGTGCCGTCCTCGGTCTCGACGAAGGGCACCAAGGTGGGGATGACGACTGGCTTGAAGGCAGCCGCGAGGTGATCGATCTCGGGTTCGGTCATGGGCACGAAGCCCCAGTTCTTTTCCCAGCATCGGTTGTAGAGGTCCTTGACGACCTCGACATCGGCGTTGAATCGCTTCGTGTTGAGTGGGCGAATCCGGAGCTTGTATCGCTTGAGGATGAGTTCGACCGCTCGGGCTGTCCGCTCCGGCGCTGTGACCGGCGCGATGAGCGAGCCTCCCTGGAGGCAGACCAGGTCCTTGACCTTCCGGAACCCCGCCGTTTCGAGCAAGGTGAGATAGTAGGGAGGGTTGTGCGGCATCATGATGGTGTTCGGTGTGTCGAACCCATCGATCAGCAAGCCGCACTCATCGTTCACCGAGAACGACATCGGGCCGCGGATCGTGTCGAAACCCCGCGCACCGGCCCACGCGCTCGCGGCGTCGAGCAACGCGCGGGCGACCGTGAAGTCATTGACGCACTCGAAGAAGCCGAAGAAGGCGATGCGATCTTCGTGCAGTTCGTTGTGCAGGCGATTCGTGATGGCGGCAACCCGGCCCACCACCGCGCCATCACGCTCGGCGAGGAAATACTCGGCTTCGCCATGTTCGAAGAATGGATTGGCACGCCGGTCGAGCAGTTTCCGGATCTCGGCCTTGAACGGAGGGACCCACATCGGGTCGGTCCGATGGAGGCGGTAGGGCAGGTCGATGAATCGGGTGAGATCACTCGACGATTCGACGCGCCGGATCACCGGCGCCGTCGTGGTCAGATGACCCCCAACTCCTTGCCAATCGTCGCGAACGCTTCGAGGGCATGGTCAATTTGTTCCGCCGTGTGCGTGGCCATCACGCTGGTGCGAAGCCGGCACTGCGACGGCGGTACGGCAGGCGGCACGACCGGGTTCGTGAACACGCCGGCGTCATAGAGCTTGCGCCAGAACAGGAAAGTTGTGTCAAGCGGCCCGATGAGCACGGGGACGATTGGTGTCTCGGTCGGTCCGATCTCAAACCCGAGCGATTGGAAGCCGTTCTGCAATCGACGCGCGTTGACCCAGAGCTGTTCCCGGCGCTCGGGTTCCTCCTGCATCACCTGCAGCGCGGCGATGACCCCGGCGGTGTTGGCCGGCGGCAGTGAGGCGGTGAAGATGAACGGCCGCGAGTGATGCTTGAGGTAGTGGATCACATCCTCGCTACCCGCCACGAATCCGCCCACCGATGCCAGCGACTTCGAGAAGGTGCCGGCGATCAGGTCGATCTCGGATTGGACCCCGAAGTGCGCTCCGGTCCCCTCACCATTCGGCCCGAGCACGCCGAGGGCGTGGGCGTCGTCCACGGCGAGCGCGGCGCCATACTGCCGCGCGATGCGAAGCAATTCCGGCACATCAGCAATGTCGCCTTCCATGGAATAGACGCCGTCGACCACGATCAGCGTGCCCTTGCCGGTCGTGTTGCGCTCCAGGAGGCGTACGAGCCCCGCCATGTCGCCGTGCCGGAATCGCTGGGTTTCCCCGTAGGCAAGCTTGGCGCCATCGACGATGCACGCGTGGTCGAGCTTGTCGAGATAGATCGTCTCACCGCGCCCGACAAGGCCCGAGATCATCCCGAGGTTCGCACCGTACCCCGTCGAGAAGACGATGCACGTGTCCTTGCCGAGGAACTGGGCAAGCTCGGACTCGAGCTGTTCGTGCAGGTCGAGCGATCCATTCAGGAAGCGTGACCCGGTACAGCCGGATCCGTAGCGGTGCAGGGCCGCCGCGGCGGCCTCGAGCACCTTGGGATGATGGGTCAGGCCGAGATAGTTGTTCGACCCCAACATGATCCGCTTCTTGCCTTCGATGACCACCACCGTGTCCTCGGACTCGGAGATCGGCTTGAAGTACGGATACATGCCGGCCGCCTGAATCTCGCGGGCCCGGGTGAACTGGCGGCACTTCTCGAAGAGCGCGACCGATGTCTGCATGGTGTTGGCTCCCACGGTCCCTCGCGCGGCTCAGGGTGGAGACGCCCCCTGGGGAGAGGGGGAAATCATCGCAACAAGGTAGGGTTTTCCCTGCCCTGACACAAGCTGAAACGTGGTGAAACACTATTGGGTCTCCTCACCCAACGATCACCCTGTTTGGCCATATCGACGCGTCCCGCCTATCGTACTCCGCAATGGCCCGCACCCGCCGAGGACGTCCGATGCATCAACCCCACTGGTCTTCATCGACCCCGTACGGTCCACCGAGCCCCTCCCGAGGCCCACGTCGATGATCGGCCGGGGCCCGATCGTGGTGGTAGGCGCCGGGATCGGTGGTCTGGTCGCGGCCCACACGCTCCGTCGAGCCGGCCAGGAGGTGGTGGTACTCGAAGCCCGGCCTCGGTCCGGCGGCCGAATCCAGACGGCGATCGAGGGGCCGTGGATAACGGAATCGGCCCCGCATCTCTTCAGCGGGATGCCGACCGAGGCCTTGACGATGTTCGAGGAGCTTGGCGTGGAACGTCGGCTCCCGGACCCCGGCTCCGATGGTCGCCACCTGATCCAGGACGGTCGGCTGGTCCCGGTGCCGGCCACGACCGCTGAGATGTTGTCGACCTCCCTGCTCAGTGTCGCAGGACGCTTGCGCCTGCTCCGCGAGCCCTTCATCCCGAAGGGGAACGCCGACCTCGAGAGTGTGGCAGCGTTCGTTCGCCGCCGTATGGGCGCCGAATTTTCCCGGTGTTTCGTCGAGCCGGTCGTCGCTGCTGCCCACGCCGGTGACCCGACGGCACTCCTGGCGAAGTATGCGTTCGCGGAATCGGTCCGCTACGAGGCCCGGGCCGGGTCGATCCTCAAGGGCCGGATGCGTGCCAGTCGAACCGCGCGCCGCGAAGGCCGCCGTGCGGTACCGTCCTGGACCTGCGAGCGGGGCAGCGGCGGGCTCCCCGACCGTCTCGCGGCGGCCCTCGGCGAGGACCTCCATCTCCACGCCGAGGTCGGCGAGGTGGCGTGTGGCGACGCAGGGTGGCACGTCACGCAACGCGACGGCACGGTGCACGCTGCGTCTGGCGTCGTGGTGACGGTTGGGGCGCCTGCCTTGGGTCGTGGCTTGGTTGTCGGCTTGCCGCACGCGCTCTCGATGTCCGACTTCGCGGCCATGCCCGTGGCTCCGACGGTGTCGCTGTCGCTCGGCTTCCGACGCGGGGATGTTCGTCATCCGCTTGACGGGCATGGTGTGGTCGGACCGGTGGATGGGCACGCAGGGTTCCGAAGCTGCGTCTTTGTGTCGACGCTTTTCCCGGAGCGCGCGCCTGCCGATCATGTCCTCCTCACCCTGCAGCTGGGCAGTGCCATTGATCGAGACGTCGCGACGATGTCGGCCGAGGCCTTGACCGAACGCACACTCGCGTCGCTGACCGCATTACTGGGAATCACCGCGCGGCCGTGCTTCGTGGCACGGTCGGAGGGGTACGACGTTCTCCCGCAGCCCGTGGCGGGGCATGATCGGTTCCTTGCCCGGGCCGATGCCGTCGAGGCCGAGGTGCCGGGGATCGTGTTCTGTGGGCGCTGGCGCGACGGGGTGACCGAGGGGTCGCTGGCCCGAGGGGGGGGGGAGGCTGTCGAGCGATTGCTGCCGCGCCTCGCTGGGCGCGAGCGTGGCATCCCGCGATCCGACTAGTTTGCGAGGCATGTCGAAGTTGATCCGTCCGTGGACTCGCGTGGCCGTATTGCTCTTCCTGCCCGTGCTGGCGCTGGTGCCCGCGTGGCGGATGCTCGGCTGCATATCGGCGGTGACACCGGTGGTGATGTCATCGCACCACCACGACGGGCACGACATGCCCTCCGATGCGCCCGATCAGGCAGGCCACGGGCATTGCTGCCTGCTTGCCCCTTGCGAGGCACCGTGGACACCCACCGCCGCGGCTTTCGGCCCGGTGCCCGTCGGCGTCCAGCGCGATCGCGATGCGGCACTCCCGCTGCCACGCTCCCCGGCGCGCCCCTCGACGCGAATCCAGCCCCCCTCGACCGCACCGCCACTCTAGTCCGGCATCAAGAGCTGATCACCGCCGCATACCGATCGAGGTGTGTGGCGACCGACTTGATTGACCAGAACAGGAGTGCAGCATGAACCGCACGACATTTTCCCGGTGTGCGATGGTGCTCGGCACCTTCGCGGCCGTTGCGCCCGCACCGGCGTTCGCCCAGTGGACATCCTCCCGCGTGGATGGCCACGCCCCGATTGGGGTGATGGGGGATCACCGACACGGAGCCGGTGAGATGATGCTCTCGCTCCGCTACATGTCGATGGCGATGGAAGGTTCGCGGATCGGTACGGAGCGCATCGCTGACGAGGCGATCCTCTCGCCGGCCGGTGAGAATTTCATGGTGACCCCGCACCAGATGACGATGCAAATGGTCATGGCTGGCATGATGTACGCCCCGTCGGACCGGATCACCCTCACCGCGATGGTGCCCTATCTCCGGAACACGATGGATCACGTCACGAGGCCCGGTGGCGCCTTCACTACCGAGTCGAACGGACTCGGCGATCTGGGATTCGGCGCCTTGATCGGTCTCGGGGCCTGGGGTCGTCAGGCCGCGCATGTGGGACTCGGTGTCTCGATCCCCACCGGTTCGATCGAGGCCACGGATGTGCTCCCCACGAGCAATGGCACTGCGGTGCAACTGCCTTATCCGATGCAGCTCGGCTCGGGAACATTCGACGTCAAGCCGTCGATCACCTGGCTCGGGCAAGCGCGTACCTGGTCGTGGGGCGTGCAGGGGGCTGGCACCATCCGGATGGGCCAGAACTCTCGTGATTGGTCGCTCGGCAATCGCGCCGACCTGACCGGCTGGATCGGCGTCCCCGTGATGCACGATCTCTCGTTCTCGGTTCGGGGTGCACTCGCCTCGTGGGGGGATGTCGACGGCGCCGATGCCGCAGCGAGTGTGAATCCGACCGTTGTCCCGACTGCGCGCCCGGATCTGCGGGGCGGTACCCGGTTCGATGCCGGCGTCGGCCTGAATTGGTACGTCCACCGGGCCACTGGACTCCGACTCGCCGCCGAGGTGCTGGCCCCGGTCTATCAGAAGCTGCACGGCCCACAACTCGAACAGGACCTGTCGCTCCAGATTGGCGTTCAGCTGGTACCGCTTCACTAAAAGATGCATGGCGCGCTGCTCAGCAATCCCTATGACATCGAGGGGATGAGCGACGGCCCGCATCAGGCCTTGACGGTGGCGCAACCGGGACGTCGGGAGTGGATGAACCGGTTGGCCGACATCGTGTACGGATATACTCCATGCTCGCGTCGCGCTGCTCCGACACGCCACCACCTTGGAGGGTCCCATGAATGGCGCACACCTGCACCTCGCACTCAACCACTTCCCGATCTTCGCGATTGCGTTCGCCATGGGCTTTCTCGCCTGCGGCCTGAAGCTACGGCATCCGGCGCTTCTCCGGTCGGGTCTCGTATTGGCTGTCATTGCCGCCACTGGGGCAGGGGGAGCCTTCCTGACAGGCGAGCCCGCGGAAGGGGTCATCGAGGATCAGGCCGGCTTCTCGCGTGACCGCGTCCACGACCACGAAGATGCAGCCGACTTCGGGTTGTGGATCACGGTGGCCGCCGGCGTGGTGGCGCTCGGCGTCCTCTGGAGTGCGAAGGGCAAGGTCGAGGGGCCGACCACGATTGCCACCGCTGTGGTGCTGACCATCTCGGTCCTGGCGCTCGCGGCACTGGGTCGAACCGCGTGGCTGGGTGGTGAGATCTCCCATCCCGAACTCCGGCTGACCGCGACCGCGACAACCGAATCGCCTGGTGGGTTGCGGGTGGTCGACTGACAACGACTCCGGGTTATTGATGTGCGGGGTTGCCGGGGCCGCGCCCCGGCGTCCCGCCCCGCCTCAGTCGTCGAGGACGAACGTGACCTTCAGGAAGACCCGGTAGCTGACGATCTTGCCGTCCCGGATGGTGACCTTCTGGCTCTCCACCCATGCGCCACTGACATTGCGCAGCGTCTTGTTGGCGCGGGCGATACCCTGATTGATCGCATCCTCGAAGCTCTTGCTCGATTCGGAAATGAGTTCGGAAACCTTGGCGACGGACATAAATAGACTCCTGCTGAGTGTGAACGTGGAACCTATCCGGTCAGGAGCCATGGGCAACTCACGTGTCGTCTTGCGTCGTCACGGTTGTCTGGCGGCGGCGGTCGACCAGCAGGTGAGTCACATCCGGGCGGGCGTAATGGCCCGCCGGATCAAAGTTCTGGCGCTCCTCTCGAACCCGCCGATGGGAGAGGACCGCGTAGTGGAGTCCCCAGGACTCGCATTGTGGGGCGAGGACCCAGGTGGCGTCGGGCGCGGCCACGCATGACCCACCGTTGGCGAGCCAGCCAGATGCGACTGCCCGGAGCGGAGCAAGCTCCGGGATCCAGCTGGGGATGTCATCGGCGTGAAGGACCCCGGACACCGAGCAGACATAGCTCCGTCCTTCGCGGGCGAGGAATCGGGTGAGATCACTGGTATTGAGACCGCTCCCGGGCCACACCGCGACGTGGAGATCTTCCCCCATGCCGTAGAGCGCCGCGCGAGGCAGCGGCATCCAATTCTCCCAGCAGTTGAGACCACCCATTGTGAACGGCCCGATGCGGTGCGTGCGGAGACCGTGCCCGTCACCTGGCGCCCAGGTGAGTCGTTCCTCGTAGGTCGGTTGCAGCTTGCGGTGAACGCCGGCGATGTCGCCGTTCGCGTCGATCGTGACGAGCGAGGCGTAGAGGGAATGCCCGCCGCGATCGGCCGGCCGCTCGATGACCCCCAGCTGGACCATGAGGCCGTGGGACCTGGCCTCATCCTGCACACCGGCGAGATCGCCCCGTTCGATCGAGACGGCCTGGTCGAGGTAGCGGGCGTGGATGGCACGCTGCACGGGGGAGTCGAACTCGGCCCCATGCAGGCGTTCGACCCAGAAGGGATAGCCCGGGACCAGCGCCTCGCCGAAGCACACGAGGTTCGCACCGGCAGTGCCGGCCGCTCGGCAGGCGCCGATCACGCGGTCGAGCGTTGCGGCCCGATCCAGGAGCACGGGGGCGATCTGCGCGAGTCCGACCGTGATCGTGTCGCGATCGCTCTCGTCGGACGTTACGTTCATGCCACTCCCCCCGTCGCCGCTCGGCGACTGTCCCGAGAGATCCCATCCCGATGAGGTTCGAAGATGCGCCTGTCACAACTCCTCTGCAACGCATCGCTTGCAGGAGCCCTCGCGTTGGTGGTCCAGCCAGTGGCCGCACAGGACGACGAGCTCGACGCCCGAGCGCGGGCCATCCACGGACGAGTGTTCTCGATCGATACGCACGTGGATATCAGTCCCGCCAACTTCCAGCTCGATGCCCCGAACTACGGTGACCTGCTCCCGCGAACACAAGTCGACCTGACCAAGATGGAGCAGGGGGGGCTCGGTGGCGCCTTCCTGGTCGTCTACGTCGGACAGACCGACGATCTCACCCCCGCCGGATTCGCATCGGCCAAGCGCCAAGCGTTGGAGAAGTTCGCGGCAATCCATCGTCTGGTCGATTCGATTGCGCCCGGACGTGCTGAACTCGCGCTGACGGCGGCGGATGCGACGCGGATCCATGCCACAGGCAAGCGGGTGATTTTCATCGGGATCGAGAACGGTTTCCCGATCGGCAGTGACCTCTCCAACGTCGCCACGTTCTACGCGCTCGGCGGTCGGTACATGTCCCTGGCCCACAACGGGCACTCCCAGCTCTCCGACTCGAACACGGGTGAGCGCGATGGTGTCTGGTTGCATCACGGGCTCTCGCCGCTCGGACGTCAGGTGATCCACGAGATGAACCGGCTGGGCATGATGATCGACATTTCTCACCCATCGAAGGCATCGATGATGCAGACGCTCGCGATCACCACAGCGCCGATCATTGCGTCGCACTCCGGGGTTCGGGCACTCTGTAACCACTCGCGCAACCTCGATGACGAACAGCTGCGGGCGCTTGCCGGGAACGGTGGCGTCGCGCAGATGGTCGCGTTCGGTGGGTACGTGCGGTGCGATGCGACTCGCGATCCGGCTCGCCAGGTTGACATGACCGCGCTCCGTAGCGAATTCGGGCTGGACGGCCTGTCCCGTTCAGCGACCCAGGCGCATCTCGAGGCGATGACCCAGGCCCGCCGGGACGCGTACCTCGAGCAGTTGCGCCAGATCACTGATCGTCGCTATCCGGGTGACATCGTGGCGTCGGTCGCGGACTTCGTCGACCACATTGACTACGCCGTCAAGATCATGGGGGTCGACCATGTCGGGATCGCCTCGGACTTCGATGGCGGCGGCGGCGTGGAGGGCTGGCGCTCCGCCGACGAGTCCCTCAATGTGACGCGCGAGCTGGTGCGTCGTGGGTACAGCGAGCAGGACATCGCAAAGATCTGGGGCGGGAACCTGTTGCGCGTGATGGCCGCAGTAGAGGCGGTAGCGGGACGATCAACGACGAACGATTAGCGATTAACGATCCGTAAGCGTTCATCCCCATCGTTGATCCTTCATCCTTCATCCTTCATCCTTCACCGGCTCTTCCAGTACCGCTCGAGGGCACCCATCGCGCTCCGCACAAGTTGGGTGCCCATATTCGATGCCGTGCGCGTCTTGAGGACCTTCTCGAGGGCGCTCCGGGACTCGGATTGGGAACCTTGGCGCCGAGAGCGGGTCGCCGGCGTGTCCTCGACACCGATCGGGGCGGCTGCAGCGGCAGAATGCAGCCGCGCCTCGATCACTTCCCGGGCGCTCTGGCGATCGAGGGTATCGCGGTAGCGCTTGACCTGCTGTGATACCCCGATCCGCCGCTGCCGCTCGTCGTCGGGGAGCGGCGTCATGCTGGCGGACGGCGCAATCAGGTGCGTCGCGACCGGCATCGTCGGCGCGCCCTTCGCAGTGAGCACCGTCACGATAGCCTCGCCAGTGCCCACCGTGGTGAGCAGTTCCTCGATGTCGTACCACGGTGTCTTGGGAAACGTCCGGGCCGCAGCACGCATCGCCTTCTCGTCATCCGGTGTGAACGCCCGGAGTGCATGCTGGACCCGATTCCCCAACTGCCCCAGCACGTCGGCCGGGATGTCCTTCGGGCTATGGGTAACGAAGATGATGCCCACTCCCTTCGAGCGGATCAGGCGCACCACCTGTTCGACCTCCTGCTTGAACGCCTTGCTCGCGCCGTCGAAGAGCAGGTATGCCTCGTCGAGAAAGAACACCAGCTTCGGCTTCGGCGTGTCGCCGACCTCGGGCAGGTCGAGGTAGAGCCGAGCCAGCATCCACATCATGAAGGTCGAGAACAGGGCGGGTCGGTCCTGGCAGTCCGAGAGGGCGAGCACCGAGATCACGCCACGACCGTCGCGGTCGACCTGCATCAAGTCGTCCAGATGAAATTCTGGTTCGCCAAAGAACCGCTCGGCGCCCTGGGCCTCGAGCTCGATCATCTGGCGCAGGAGCACACCGACGGTCTGCTTCGACATCCCGCCGTAGGATTCCAGCTCGCCAGCCCCCTCCTCGCGCAGGTATTGCAGCACCGTCCGGAGATCGCTCAGGTCGAGCAGCAGGAACTGCTTGTCGTCGCAGTAGCGGAACACCATCGTCAGCACGCTGCTCTGTGTGTCGTTGAGTCCGAGAACCTTCGCCAGCATGAGTGGGCCGAATGAGGAGACGGTTGCACGAAGCTGGGCGCCGAGCTTGCCCGTCAGTGACAGGAATTCGACCGGGAACCCGGTTGGCTGCCACGGCTGTCCCGTTGCCGCTGCGCGTTCGTCGATCTTCGGATGTGCCGTACCGGGAATGGCGAGGCCGGAGAGGTCGCCCTTGATGTCCGCCACGAAAACCGGAACCCCCGCGGCAGCTAGCTGCTCGGCGACGAGTTGGAGCGTCCGAGTCTTGCCGGTGCCGGTTGCGCCCGCGATCAATCCATGTCGATTGAGCATCCCGAGGGGAACACGGACGAGCGGCTCGGGGTGGATCTCCCCACTGCGCATCGGTGCACCGAGCACGATGGCGTTGTCGGTTGGAAATCCCGCGCGCACAGCATCGAGAAACTTCGGATCCACTGCACCTCCAGGGGCCGCACGAGGAGGGTGTCCGCCGCGACGGGGATGCCGCGGCGAAACATCCCAGGTGAAGCAAGCCAATTCAGAGCGGGATATCGAAAGTCCCGCTCGTCACGCTCTTCTGCCCCGTTGCACCGCCCGAGGCGGACTGCGCCGTGAAAGTGAACGAGCCTGCGACGCGGGTGCTGGTGAGGGTCGTCAACGTGATGAACCCGGTGCCTGGAGAAAGCGCCGTCGTCCATACCTGCACCGCGGAGCCATTGGTGATTGCCACTTGGCCGAACGTGCCGGTGAAGTTGGGGTTGAGTTGGTAGGTGTCCTTACCCGTGACGTTCAGCACATTGATGGTGATGGCGGTGATCGGGCTCGTCGTGGTCGATCCCTGCACGGTGAGCACCTGGTTGGCGTAGCTCGCGGCAACAGTAGTCGATGGCGGGTTGAACGATGCGCCGGTCACGGACGCCGTCATGGTGCCGCCGGGGCCACCGTTGCCGGGGCCGGTGCTGCTGCTGCCGCAGGCGACGACGGCGAGCGACGCAACGAGCGCCATGGTGCGGTCGAAACGAACCTTCATCGTGGACCTCCGAGGATGCGGGGGAAGGTGGTCGGGAGGAGTCAGGCCTTCCGGCTGTTCTTCCGGCCTGGTGTTGACCCGGAGGGCTTTGCCCGGGTCTTGTTGTACTCCGGGCGATCCTTGACGGCCACCAGGAGGTTTTGGGCATGCGTGAGGATCTTCCGGAGTGACTCAGTGCTGCCCGCGTCGGCGCTGGCCGACTCGAGACGGCGAATGGAATTCCCCAGTGAACGCTTGACCCGGCCATCATTGGTGCGGCCATACAATTCGCGGGTCATCCGCAACTCATCGGCGATCTGGGTCGGATTCGCCCCGCTGATCCGATGCTTGAGTTGATCAATATGGGCTTCGAGGGCGTTCCGGAATACCGTGGACATCGTTGCTCCCGTACGTCGGAGTGGTGTGGGGGTGCTCCCAAATAGTAATGCGACCTGATTGCTGCGGGGCACCCCGTCAAGGATCGCTGCTGTTGTTCCTCGGATGCCAGCCATTACTTTTCCCCATTCCGTTCCGGGGCGGTAGCTCAGCTGGGAGAGCACCTGCTTTGCAAGCAGGGGGTCGTGGGTTCGAGCCCCATCCGCTCCATTCGCCGGCACGTGCCGGCGCGTTCGTGTCTCGCCACCTGGCAGGTCTCATGAATCGGCTGTCCATGTTGCCCCTGCTCGGCGCCGTGTTGAGCGGTGTGGCGGCATGCGCTGGCGCGCCCTCCATCGACGCAGCGCGTGCCGCCAATGTGGTGGTGGTCGACGGCGTCTCGCTCGATGGGGCCACGCTCGAGACGATCCTTCTGGAGGCACCGGCGAACGCGGGCCCGAGTCAGGAAACCGCACGTCTCGTCGTCTCCGCCTTCATCGATGCCGCATTATTCCGCAAGGCCCTGATCGGGAGCGCGACCATCACCGACTCCGCCGCGCTTGCGCAGATCATCGAACCCGATGCCATTCGAGGCATCGTGCGTCAGCACATGATCCAGCTCGCGCGTGGCTATCCGGTGCCGACCGACGCCGAAGTGGACTCGGTCACTCGGCTGGGGCAGGTCCGCTCGTTCCAGGTGATCGGAATCAAGCTGCCGCCCCAAGGCGACACCGCGGCGGAGAATCGGATGCGGGCGAAGCTCAACGCGATTAGCACCGAGGCGCTTCAGGGCGTGGACTTCACGGCCCTGGTGAAGCGATACAGCGAAGACACCAACTTCGTGCAGTCGAGCGGCTATCTCCCGGCGGTGCAGCGGGGCCAGCTCCCCCCGACTCCCGACGTCGCGGCGCTGTGGCGATTGGAGTATGACCAGATCGGCACCCCGGTCGCTCTCGGTCCGATGGCATTGATCCCCCGCCGTTCGCGGGTCGAGGAAAGCCGACCGGTGATCCGGAACTGGATGATTCCGGTTCGGGCAGTCGAGCGCAACCAGGCGTGGCTCGATTCGGTCCGCACCGCACGCCACGTCGTCTTGACCAGCGACGCGATCGCGCGAATGCGGGAGCTGGTGCGCGAACCACTCGACGGAGGCGGGACGGCGCCGCTGGTGACATGGGATGGCGGGGCGCTGACCCCTGATCAAGCCCGGCTCTGGATCTCGGTGCTCGCCCCAGCGCAGCGCGCCGTGCTACCCGGCATTGCCGACAGCGCATTGACGATCATCCTCACCGAGGTCGCCGATCGCTATGTCGTGCGTGATCTTGCCACCGGCGGGGACAGCCTCCCCGCCGCGGCGTGGGAGACGATGGTCCCCCAACTCCGACAAGCCTACGCGGCACTTGATTCGGCATACCGCCCCATGCTTGCGGGCGCCGATGGAAATCAGGCCGTGCGCGACTTCATTCGTGGGGTCACCTCGGGGACGATCCCGTATCGGCCGCTGCCCGGGGCGATGGTCTGGGTCCTCCGGCAGGGGGCCACGATCACGATCAATCAACCGGCTATCGATGCCATCGTGACGTCGGTGATGCCCGCGTGGGGATCGCGGCGCGACTCGATCGCCGCGTTGGACAGTACCACGCCACGCTGAGCCGTATCAGCCCTCGCCGACCGCCTTCTGTTCCGCGCGGCGGCGAGCCTCGACGGACATCAGCTGTTGCAGACGCCGACGCTCGGGGATTGGGAAGCCGTGTCGCGGTGAGAGCCGCTTCCATCCGTCCGGACCATGGCCCACCCAAAGCACATCGAGCACCAGCACGAGTTCGCGCGCCAGGGCAGTCAGGGGGCAGGCGAGCGCAACCGATCGCTCCTGGGAGAGCGTCAGGTCGGCGTGGCCTGAGCGTCGGTCCGCCCAGCTGTGGACCCGCAAGTTCACGATGCCCTCCTCCCGTTCGAAGGTCCACTCATGCACGCCTGGCGCATCCTCCAGCACGACCGAGGCATGGGCCGCTCCCTCCATCAGCGTGATCACGGCACGAGTCAGGTCGCCGAGCGCATCGGTGTCATCGGTCGCCTGCATCGCCACGCGCAGGTCGTCGGCCTCGAGGGCTACCACGGCGCGTCCGGGGGTGGTGAGGGAGTAGCGAAACGAAAAGGCCATGGGGATCCGGATCAGATGAATGAGCTCGAGAGGTCACGTGGACTCCCCAAGTATCGTCCTGTCGGGCGCTCGGAGACAGGGCCCTCCAATTGCCCGGCGCGCCCACCGGGGGAAGATTCGCTGGAATGACTCCACCAACGCTCGTCCTCCTCGCCATCCCGCTCCTGGCCGGTCCCATCCTGGCCCCGGAGCGCCAGCGCGGTCAGGCGATGGCTCGCATCGTGGTGTCTGGACTGGCTCTTGGAGCCCTTTGGGTCGCCTCGGGAATCACCTCGGCGGCCGAAATTCATGCCTACGCCGCGACAGATCCTTCCAATGCGCTCTTTGTCTCGATCACCCTTGGCCTGCTGGTCGGGGTGCTGGGTCCCTGGCCCCTGCCGATCCATCGCACGAGCTGGTCCTCAGGCGTTCCCTTGATGCTGGTTCCCCTCGCGCTCAATCTGGGCGTGGTGCGGTGGGGTCCGTTGCTCCTCGGTGGGGTGCTGGGTGCACTGCCGCTCTTCGCGGGACTCGCGATCCCGGGGGCTCGCCGCGATCGAGATCCCGACCTGGCTCGGAGCCTGCCCGCCTGGTTGCTCGCGGTCACGTTGTTGATTGCCTTGGCCGAACCACTCGTTCTGGTGATGCTTCTTCCCGTTCCCTGGCTGCTGCCATGGCGTCGGGCCTGGGCGAGAGTGCCGGCAGCGCGTCGCGTCCTGCCGCTGGTGGGACTGCTGCTGTTCGGGGGCCTGTCATGGTTGGCCGTGACGATCGCCGGGACACCATGGGCACGGTTCGGATCCTTTGCGGTAACGCAGCCGCTCTCGATCGGTGCGGAGCGACTTCTCGCGGTGTGCGGTATCGGGGCCCTGATTTCACTGCTTGCGCCTTGGCCACTCGGCCGACTCGGTCCGCTTCTGACTCCGCTGCCCGCACTCGTGGTGACGGGCTACCGATTGGCGACTACGCTCGCGCCGCAGGGGGTGACAGCATGGCTCCCGGGCACTGCCCTCCTGTTGGTGCCTTCGGCACTGATCGCGGCAATCCTCGGGCAGTGGCGCACTGCGCTTGGCACAATCGCACTGATCGGTGCCCTGACGGGCAGCGTGACGGGCCTGGTTGGCGGCAGCTTGCTGGCGCTCATCGCGGTGTGGCCATCGCTTCGGCCCGGTGTGCCGGCAAACCGGGTTACATTTTTTGGAGTCCCGTGGCGTGCAACACTGGTCGCGACGGCCGTCGCCCTCGTTGTGGTGGCACTGCTCGAGGTCGAGGTGGTCATGGCGACCTGCCTGGCCGCCGGGTGTGCCATGGTCCTCGCTCGAGTGCCTCCGCTCACGGCGCTACCTGCACCACCACACCTGACACCCGAATCCTGAACCTGAGGTATACGCAGATGCCATATACACTCCCCGAACTCCCCTATGCGTACGACGCCCTGACGCCCCACATCGACGAGCAGACGATGCGGATCCATCATGACAAGCATCATGCTGGCTACGTCAAGAACCTCAACGCCGCGCTCGAGGGCCACGACGATCTCCAGGCGCTACCGGTCGAGGAGTTGATCGGCAGCCTGTCGAAGGTCCCCGAGGCCAAGCGTGGGGCGGTGCGCAACAATGGTGGTGGTCACGCCAACCACACGCTGTTCTGGGAGGTCATGACCCCCGGTGGCGCCAAGGCCCCGCAGGGGGCGCTCGACGAGGCCATCCGCAAGGCGTTCGGCTCGGTCGATGCCTTCAAGGAGGAGTTCGCGAA
>JBBSPX010000056.1:0-15668 GCA_038258395.1 Gemmatimonadales bacterium
CGCGCATTGCGAGCAGTTCGGGAATTGCACCGACGCGTGCGAAGGCCTTCGCCTCGTCCCCGCTCCAGAGCACATTCTCCTCGCCGTAGGTCGCAACGGCGCGGTCCATCATCGACCACGGCGAGGTGGCGCCGGTGACGAGGAAGCGTCCCGGAGCCAGGCGCACGCGCGTCTCACCAGTGACCCGGCGCTGCGACGAGACGATCATGGCCTCGATGTCGCGGAGTGCGGGATCGAAGTAATGCCCCTCGTGCAGGCGATCGCCGTAGAAGGTGCCGAGCTGATCCTTCCAGAACGCCTGCCACTTGGTGAGCACCAGCTTCTCGAGTTCACGGTGCGCACTGATGAGCATGAGAGCACTGCCCGCCTCGAAGCCGATGCGTCCCTTGATGCCCAGCGCGGTCTCGCCGGTATGAATCCCGTGGCCAATACCGTAACGGGCACATTCGGCGGTGAGTGCGTCTACGATCTCGTGTCCCGCCATCGGCGCGCCAGCCAGCTTGACCGGAACGCCCTGTTCCCAGTGGATCACCAGATCGAGCGGCGCGGGGGCATCAGCCGGCGGCTCGAGCAGCTCAGCGGGTGGGGCCGCCCAGGTATCGTGGGTCCAGCCCCCCCCCCACGTGGTGCCCCAGAGCCCGCGATTGATCGAGAACGCGCCCGACTTGGGCGGCACCGGCAGGTTGCGCGCCTCGAGGTAGGCGATCGTCTGATCGCGCGAGAGTGACTCCTCGCGGATCGGCGTGATCACCTCGAGATCCTCGGCGAGCACCCGGAGGGCGATATCAAAGCGGATCTGGTCGTTGCCGGCGCCGGTCGAGCCGTGCGCCACGGCAGTGGCGCCAATCTGCCGGGCCACCTCGATCACGGAGATCGCCTGCTGGGTCCGTTCGGCCGCGACCGAGAGCGGGTAGACCCCGCCCCGGAGCACATTGCCCTGGATCAGCCAACGGACGAATCGGTCGAATACCAGCTCGCGGGCATCGATCTCGTGGTGGCCGGCCGCGCCGACCGCGATGGCCTGGGCCTGGATCGCGGCGCGATCGATGACAGACGTCCCGCCGGTGTTGACGAAGACCGTATCGACCGAGAACCCCCGCTCAATCAGCCGGGGGACGCAGTAGGAGGTGTCGAGTCCACCTGAAAAGGCGAGGGCTACTTTTTTCTGCATAGTGCATAATTATGCAGAACATCAGCCCGAGTCGCAACCCCCTCCGGTCCTACCCCTTCACCACCGCCAGCCACGCCGTCTCGGTCGCCGAGGCACCGCCGCCCGCGACCGTCACCGTGAGGCGATACCGGCCCGGCTTGAGGTTCGCGAGGCCGACGGTCCGATGCACCTCGCGGAAGCTCGCGGCGGCGTTCTCGTCGAACTGGAGCGTGAGGGCCGACGTCTCCGGACTCGCGGTGTCGAAAAACTCGAGCGTGGCTTGGTAGGAGGTCCCCGGGGACTGCCCGGCGACCTGATAGTAGAGCTCGGCCTGGCCCTTCTCGGTGAAGGCACCGAGCGGGTTGAGGGCAACCACCGCGTTCCCCGAGCGCCATGCCGTACCACTCCCCGCGCGGCCAAGCACCACCGAACTCACTGCGAGACGGTTCCCCTGCCCCGGCACTCCGATGCCCGGAAGGGTGGCGACGGCACCCCGGCCATCGCCTTGGCTGATCAAGAGCGAGCCACGGTAGCGACCCGGGGGCAGCTGCACTTCCAGCGTGCCAGTCAGGAATTGTCCCTTCTGGAGCGGAGAGGCGACCGCAAAGTTCCGAAGCGTGTCGACATCAACCCGTCGCCCCGTCGCATCGAGCAGAGAGAGCATCATGCGGACGGGGTAGACGGTCCGACCACCCGCGGCCGGCGGTTGCGTCCCTTCAAGCTGGTCGCCCGGAATCGCGAACGCGGCCAAGGCCACCGATCGCGCGGTCCCCGGCGCGACCAGGCCATAGAGCTGCACGACAGGGTCAACTTCCCGGGTGAACACGCGCGGATTCGCGTCGGTGGTCGTCGCGCGCGCGATTTGCTCGACACCACTTCGCACCGCGCGATCGATGATGGCCGGTGTCAAGCGACCACCGTCGGTCTTGGCTTGAGCGTATTGGCGCGCAGCACCGGCCGACAAGGGCGCTGAGTCGTCGTAGCGCGAACTCGGATCGGAAGTGATGGCGGCACAGAGCGACGGCTCGATACCGCAGAACTGGTCCCGGAACCGGCCGGCCTCATTGATGAGCGTCGGAACGAGCCTGGTCGCACCCGCCTGGCCGACAAAGTTCTCTTCCTGAAACTGCAAGACCAGGCGCGGCTCGATGTGATCGTACGCCCAGACCTGCATCGCCTTGCCACCCGCTGACGAGACGATCTTGTCTGGCTTGCCGTACCTGATCCAGACCACACCCCGATCGTCGAGCACATCCTGGGTAGTGCGGAAGGCGCGGAAGGGACCGCCCAGTCCCAGCGCCTTCATCTGGGAGGTGATCGCAAGACCGTCGGTGACCTGCCTGTATTCGGTTGACGAAGCGACCTTGCCGTCCGATGCAGCAGCCGCGAGATCCTGCTCATAGCTCAACCCTTCGGCACCATTCATCCGTCGTTCGATCAACTCGTCGACGAAGGTATCGATGCCGCCGGTGGTGCTTGCCGCGAGCTGCCGACCACTCGGCGGCAGCACCAGGGTGAAGTCCTTCCACGCCGTCTCGATCCGCCGATAGTGCTCGACCAGACGGGTGCCGTCGGGCCAGCCCTCCTTGACGTCTCGGCCGGCCCAGAATTGTCGGAGCCACAATGGTCGGTCTGCCGGTTGCACTTGGTCCCACGCCGCGAGCTCGACCGGTTCGGCGACCCATTCGAGCTCACGCCGGTAGGCGGTCTGTCCCTGCTTGGTGGTGGTTGAAGCTCCCTCGAACAGTGCCTGGGCGCCGGCCTCCGCCCGACCCGAGGCATACAGCTCTCGCGCCAATTGCGTCGCGACGAATCCGGAGTCGACCAGACCGCTGGCGAGGGCCCGCCCCAACAGCGCAGCCGCGGAGTCCCGGCTGCCGGCGATGCGCTCCACCCGCGCCGCCCCAAGCAACGCTGCGGGACCCAGCATCGGCCGGATTTGCCGCAGCATCTCCAGCCGCTTGCTGAGCTGCGCTTTCCCTTCCCGCGGTATCCCGGCGAGTGCCAACGCCGTCGCGGCGTCGGCGTTGGTGCTATCGAGTTCGAGCGAGCGCACCAAGGCGTGACCGGCGCCAGCCTCCCACGACATGCCGAGGATCTGGAGCGGACCGGGCTTGGCGGTCACGGCGGAGCGCGCAAGTGCCAGTCGAGCAATCCCCATCGCGTACCAACCGCTCGCCCAATTCGGCTCAGCCTCGACAACGTGCCTCAATTCGAGCTCGGCGGCGATAGCGGCATCGGCCTCGCCGGTGAGCTCGGCGCGCTTGGCGGCGAGCAGGCCCTTGCAGAGGTGGAGCATGGCACCGGTGTAACCCGCGCACCTGCTCTCAATTGGGATGCTCGCCGGCGTCACTGCGACAGCAAGCTCCTGAAGGAGCGAGTCGGTCGACAGTCGAACGGCCGGCGCCTGGCCGACCAGCGAGCCTGCGGCGCAGAGTGCAAGAAGTGGAGTCAGGGCAAATCGAACACGGCGACGCAACATGCGTGCATCCTTGAGAGGGCCAGACAGCGGGCGCAGATGCAGATGATGACATTACTGTGGCGGTACGCCGCGCGCCACTGCCGGCCCCAGCCGAGGCTCAGGGCGAGCTTTGGAGCGAGAGGCCGTACTGGAGGTGGAGGGCCACGTTGTTGAGGTGCGCGCGCCCGTCGGCAATGTTTACATCGAGATGGGTGATGGTCGTCTTGATCGCGAACGAGCCATACGTGTACGGGAACAGCTTCAGTCGCCGGGCCACGGTTGCCAACGCGGTTGCACCGGCGAGTTCGTAATGCGAATTGAAAATCCCTTTCCCCCCTCGGCTGTAGCCCTGCTCCCGGACTCGACTGATCGGCACGGCCCAGGCCGGTCCACCACCGACCCCCATCTCCCAGCCGCCACGGCGCCAGTGACGCTCGATGAGCAGGTTGTTGACCCCGTTGGTGATCCGGAATGTGGCGACCTCAGGGGGCGGATTGTCGAGGTAGAGCTTGTGGTGCATGTACTCGAAGGCCCAGGCGCTGTTACCGGACCACTTGGCGATCCGGCCGGAGTAGTACCACGTCGGGCGCCAGGGCCGGGTCGACCAATCGGCGTTGATATGGAGGTCCGGTTCCCCCTCCTGCTCGATGGTGAGCGGGGTACCCAGATTGTAGGCATCTCCAAACCAGGCTTCGACTCGCCACTGGCCCGAGAGCCCCTGAATCGGGGCGATCACGAGGCAAATCACCGTCAGTAGACCGGGAAGGGGGGGAGTGCGCATGGGCCAAGAAGGTAATCGCTCCGGATCGCAACCTGCCCGGACCATTGCGGTTCGGGACACGGCAAGGGCCACCGGAGCGCCGGGTCCCGTATTCCGGCGTGGGACTTCCCCCTTTTCTGTCGCGGCCCCACTCTTGCGCCGGATAGCCGGAAGTGTTTCTGTAATAAGGTGTTGTGCGTGGAAGGCGGGAGGACTCGTCTTCCCCCACGAACGGCGGTTGTGACCGGACCGGACTCGACCGAAATCACTCAGGGAGGATAGGGATGCGCTTCAGAGGTACTATCGTGGCTGCCATGGGGGTCCTTGCTGTGGCTCCATTGGCCGCACAGTCGAAGGGGACGGTTGAGGTCGGCGGATTTGGCCGCTACACCGGGTACCCCGACGCGTATAAGATTCGCGGGCCAGATGACAACCGGATTGGCGGAGGTGGCCGCCTTGGCTATTTCTTCGGCGATCACTTCGCCATCGAAGCCGATGCGTCGTGGAATCCGACCGACCTTGCCAAGAATCAGCCACTCATCCCGTCGACGTTGGGTGCCCGGTCACGTCCGCTTGTGTACAACCCGTGGAACCTCCGCGGCGTGTACAACTTCGGCAGCGGGTCGATCCGTCCGTTTCTGGGCGCCGGGGTTGACTACACCAAGCTGACCAAGGGCATCGACGAGTCCTACGTCGGCGCGGGTGCGATCGCCGGTCTCCGCCTCAACCCAGTGAGTTGGCTGTCGCTCCGGCTCGAGGGTACCGCCGACTTCATCCCGAGCGGTTTCGCGGATGAGAGCAACATGTACCTCGGTGCGCAGGCCGGCCTGTCGCTCCTGCTCGGTGGCGGTGGTTGTGACCACTCGACCGACATGATCGGCATCCGTCCGACGTCGGCCGAGTTGACTCCCGGCGGCACCCAGACCTTCTCGTCCGAAGCGACGTACTGCGGCAACCCTGATGCGGTCGAGTACCGCCTCAACGGTCCTGGCACGATCGACGCCATGACCGGTCGCTACACTGCCGGCGCCGAAGGCTGCGGGCAGGTGACCGCGTACAGCGTCAAGGGCAAGCTGATGTCGTCGGCGAACGTCTGCACGCGCGCCGCGGCACCGATCGCCCCGACGCCGCCGCCACCACCGGCCCCGGTTGCTCCGGCTCCGCCGGCCAGGCCGACCTATCAGTTCGAGCTCCAGATGGTCCACTTCCAGTTCGACCACTCGGACCTGACGCGGGGCGCAACGGACACCTTGAATGCGGTCGCCCGCACCCTCAAGGACAACCCACAGGTGAATATCGAACTGGTCGGTCACACCGACTGGATCTCGACCAACGCCTACAACATGCGGCTCTCGCAGGCCCGTGCCGAGACGGTGCGCAAGTACCTGATCAGCCAGGGTGTCGCCGCCGACCGGATCACCACCCGGTGGCGCGGTGAGGAAGAGCCGATCGCGGACAACAACACCGCGGCCGGACGCGCGATGAACCGCCGGACCGAGATCAAGCAGAACAACTGATCGACGTCCCGACAATAACGAAGCCCCCGATCACGCGAGTGGTCGGGGGCTTTGTCGTGTCGACGATGGAGGCTTGACGCTGAACGCTTGACGCTCCACGCTGTCACCCCGAGCGAAGCGAGGGGGCTGAGCTCGGCGGCTCCGACGTGTCGGGCCAGCGCCTGTGACCTGCGTTGCTCCGCCCCTTCGCTGCGCTCAGGGAGACAACGCACAGCGTTGAGCGTGGAGCCTCCATCGTTCATCGTTCATCGTTCATCCTGCATCGTTCGTCAAGTACTCCCGCTTGTACATCGACAGCAGCTCGAAGAAGTAGGACAGCGCGAGCGGCCCGATCAGGAGGCCGAGGATCCCGAGCCACGAGACACCGGCAATCGCGCCGACGAGGGTGATCATCGGATGGATCTGGGCGTAGCGGTTCGACACCCAGGGATTGATCAGGTTGCCGATGTTGCCGATGATCAGGCCGCCGATCAGCGCCAGTCCGATCGCCGCCGGCATCCGACCATTGACCGCGAGAACCACCGCGCCAGGACCCCAGACCATCCCGCTTCCGACGATCGGCAGGACCGACAGGACGAGGGTCACGGCCCCCCAGAACACCGGGTTGCCCAGGCCGAACAGCGAGAAGGCGATCCCGAGCATCAGGCCCTGTGCGGCGGCCGATACGCCGGTCCCGATCACGGTCGACTTGGTGACCGCGGAGAAGCGCTCGCGAAGAATTTCGACGTTCTCGTCGGAGAACGGGATGTACGGCCGCACTCCGCGCCACGCGCCCTCGGGATCTTGCAGGATGTAGTAGAGCCCGAAGAAGGCGAACAGCATGTTGAGGACGATTCGCGTCACCGTGCCGAGAAGCGAGAGCGCCCCGCCACCCATGAGACTCACCAGCTTCGAGCCCAGCTCCCTGAGCGCCTGGCCGACGGCGAAGCCATAGATCTGGATCTCGTCGAGTCGCCCCATCACCGGTGAGTTGATCACCTGCTTCGCGGTATCCTGCGCCTGTCCAACCACGAGCGAGATCACCCACGTGACTGGAAGCACGATCCCGATCAGCGCCACGAGGATCACGATCGTACTGGCCAGCGAGCGCCATTTGACCTTCGGTACCAGCCACTGATGCAGCGGCGCCAGGAGGATATAGAGGACCGGCGCGGCGAGGAGGCCGGACGCGTAGGGGGCGAACGCAAAGAGAAGGCCGACCCCGAGGATCGCGATCAACCACGCGGCGCGCTGGTGCTTGGTATCGAAGAAGGGCATGGCCGAAGGCTACCAAGAGATGACCGGGACCGCTACCGCGTCAGGGCTGCGCGCGGACGATCGAGTCGAGCACCGGTTCGAGAATGGCCCAGACATTGGCGGCCACGCGGTCGGCCCCTTCCGGATTCGGATGGATGCCATCGGCTTGGTTGAATCGGGCGACACCGGCCACGCCGTCGAGGAAGAATGGGAGGTAGGCCGCGTGGTACCGCTGTGCCGCCCGTGGGAATACCTGCCGAAAGCCGTTCACATACGTCGATCCCATGTTGGGGAGCGCCTCCATGCCTGCCACGATGATCGCCGGTCGCGGCCTCACCTGCTCCACCGTGCCAAGGATCGAATCGAGGTTCGCCTCCAACGCATCAATATCCAAACCCCTGAGACCATCGTTGGCACCGGTTTCGATCATCACCAATGCCGGTGTGCCCTGCCCGAGCACCCAGTCAATGCGCCGGAGTGCGCCCGCGGATGTCTCGCCACTCACCCCGGCATTCACCACCCGCAGCTGCCAGCCGCGGGCGTCAATACGCGCCTGGATATCGGCGGTCCAGCCATCTTCCGGCGAGAGACCGTACCCTGCAGTGAGCGACGTACCGACGAAGAGGACCACCGGCACCGGGGTGGCGTTCCCGCTATCCTTCGCGGCGCCAAAGGATGGCGCCTCGTTCGGCTCCACGCGTGCCTTGCACGCGGTCAGGAGTGCCACCACTCCCCAACCCAAGTGCCGTCGTGACCAACGCCTCAATCGAGTCCTCCAGTGGCCGGAACCCGGTCCTCGTTGCGGAGGGCCTGGGACAGGCCTACCAGTCGGGGTCGGAGATGCTGCATGTCCTCAAGGATATCAGCTTCAGCCTCGAGTCCGGCGATTTTCTGGCGATCACTGGCCCATCCGGCAGCGGCAAGACCACACTGCTGGGCCTGCTCGCCGGACTCGATCAGCCGGTCGAGGGACGGGTGATCCTCGACGGAACCGATCTGGCCGGCCTTGGCGAGGACGCGCGTGCGGTGCTCCGGCGACGCAAGGTGGGGTTTGTCTTTCAGGCGTTCCAGTTGATACCGACGCTCACCGCTCGCGAGAACGTCCAAGTCCCGCTGGAACTCGCGGGAGAGTCCGACAGTGGGGTGCGCGCCGATGATCTGCTCCGACGCGTGGGGCTTGCCGCACGCGGTCATCACTACCCGGCCCAACTGAGCGGCGGTGAGCAGCAGCGTGTCGCTCTGGCCCGGGCCTTCAGTACGCGCCCAACGATCCTGTTTGCCGATGAACCGACCGGCAACCTTGACAGTGCGACCGGCGCAGTGGTGATCGAACTGATGATGGCGCTCAACGCAGAATTCGGCACGACGCTCGTCCTCGTCACCCACGACATGGCTCTCGCGTCGATGGCGAGACGCACCATCCGAATCGCCGATGGAGCGGTGCTGGAGGACAGCGGGCGGTGACCGATCCATGGTTTGCCGTCCGACTCGCCTGGCGTGACACAGGGGCGTCATGGCGCCGCCTCACGCTGCTCGTTGCGGCGGTCATGGCGGGCGTCGCGGCGCTCGTTGCCATCAACTCCTTCACCGACAATCTCCGGCATTCAGTCGCCGAGCAGGCTGAGGCGCTGTTGGGCGCCGACCTCGTCTTCAGCGCGCGTGCGGACCTCGATACCAATGTGGTCGTGACGGCACTGGTCGATTCAATCAGTCGCGCGGGAGGCCGCGATGTCACCGTCGCGCGTTCCGTGTCACTTGCCGCGATGGCCTATCTGCCGCGTCACGGCACGGCCCGATTGATTCAGTTGCGCAGTGTCGATATCGGATGGCCGTTTCATGGTGCGATCATCACGTCACCTGTGGGAGTGTGGCCGCGGCTGCAGGAGGGGCAGGCGATCGTCGACCCGTCGCTCCTCACGGCGCTCGATGCCGCCATCGGTGACACGATCACGGTGGGTGAGGGACGATTCCCCGTCGTCGGTACCGTCGTGACCGTACCCGGCGAGGTCGGATTGCAATCGGCGTTCGGCGCGCGCGTCTACATCGCGACATCGCGATTGCCCAGCACGGGCCTGCTCGGCTTCGGCGCACGCGCGGAGCACGAGATCGCGCTTCGGCTTCCGGCGACGCTTGGCTCCCAGCCGATCGCCGACGCCAACCGCGCCGTACTTCGCGAGGCACGCGTCCGCGTCCGCACCGTCGCCGATGATCGCGACACGCTGACCAACGCACTCACCCGACTCGGCCGGTACCTCGGCTTGGTGGCGCTCGTGGCCCTGCTGCTCGGCGGGCTCGGGACCGCGAGCGGTGTGCATGTGTTGATCAAGCAGCGGATGCAGGGAATTGCCGTGCTCCGTTGTCTCGGTGCGACCTCGGGACAGATCCTGCTGGCGTATCTTCTTCAGGCACTCTTCCTCGGCTTCGTGGGTGCCGTGCTCGGTGCGGCGATCGGCGTGGGGATCCAGCAGGCGATGCCGACGCTCTTCCGCGACCTGCTTCCCGTCGATGTTCGGCTCTTCGTGTCGGTCCCTGCGATCGGGCTTGGCATCACGCTCGGCTGCTGGACGGCCTTGATCTTCGCCTTGCTGCCGCTGCTCGCCATCCGCGGCGTGCCACCACTGGCCACGCTCCGCCCGAGTGCCGGGCGCCCCGCCTCGCGCCGGGACCCGGCCCGAATCGGGGTCCTGCTCGCCGTCATGGCGAGTGTCGTTGCCCTCGCGGCAATCCAGGTCGGCTCGCTCCGCCAGGGTGCCTGGTTCGCGCTGGCCGGCGGCGTGGCACTCCTGGTGCTGTGGCTCGCGTCCCTGCTCACGATTGTCATGGCACGCCGCGTCTCGCCTCGCCGAGCTTCGTATCTCGTGCGCCAGGGCTTGGCGAACCTGCATCGCCCCGCGAATCAGACCGTGACGGTCGTGCTCTCGCTCGGGTTCGGCGCGTTTCTCCTCACAACGTTGTTCACGGCGCAAGCGAACTTGCTCAGGGAGTTCCGAATCGGCGGCGAGGGCCCGCAGGCGAATATGGTGTTCATTGATGTGCAGCCTGACCAGGTACCGATTCTTGATGACGCCTTGCGGGCGGAGGGTATCGCACCGATCTCCACGACACCGATCGTGAATATGCGCCTCTCGGAGGTCGATGGAGTCACGGTGAGCAGGATTCTCGTCGAGGGCGGCGGGGCGGCATCACCGGAGGGTGAGGCGAGCGACTCCAGCACTGAGCGCGGGGGGCTCTGGGCGTTCCGGCGTGAATACCGCTCCACCTATCGTGATTCACTGGGGCCGAGCGAACGCGTCGTTGCCGGCACCTGGTTCGACGGCACGGACACCGCAACCGGACAGTCGGCCGATGACCGCGCGCCGATCTCCGTCGAACAAGACCTCGCCGGCGAACTCGGCGTCGGTCTTGGCTCAAAGCTCACATGGGACATCCAGGGGGTGCGACTCTACACCGTGGTCCGCTCGCTCCGCACCGTCAACTGGGCACGCTTCGAACCGAACTTCTTCGTCATCTTCACGAGAACCGCGCTGGGTACGGCGCCCCAGACGTCGGTCACGCTCGCCAGCATCCCCGATGCCGGCGCCCGGGGACGAGTCCAGCGCCAGCTCGCCGAGCAAGCGGCGAATGTCACGTCGGTGGACTTGGGTGAGCTGCAACAGGCACTCGAGTCGGTGATTGCTCGGGTCACGGCCGCGATCCGATTCATGGCCATCTTCTCGCTGGTCACGGGTGTGGTTGTCCTGGTCGGCGCGATTGCCACCTCACGATGGCAGCGCATCCGCGAGGGGACGCTGCTCCGCACGCTCGGCGCGACCCGACGTCAAGTGCTGGTGATCCTGTCGGTAGAGTATGTTGCCTTGGGGTTGGCTGCAGCGGTGGTCGCGACGGGCCTGGCGACTGTGGCCGGATGGTCGCTGGCGCGCTGGGTGTTCCAGACCGGATTCGTGCTGCCATGGGCCCCGATGCTGGCGCTGGCAAGCGGGCTGGTGAGCCTGACACTCGTGGTCGGCCTGTGGAGTTCGCTCGACGTGCTCCGACGCCCCCCTCTCGCCGTACTGCGCAACGATTGACCCGTTCGTTCCACCACTCCTCGGAGGATTGCCCGTCATGCTGAATCGTTCCCTCGCGCCGGTTCTTGCCGTGTTTGCGCTCGGCGGTTGTGCCCGTGCCACTGCGACACCGACACCGGGTCCACGGGCGAGCGCCGTCGCCGGTGATTCTGCCTCCGGTCGCAGCGCGGCTTCGAAATCCGCTCCCAAGGCGTACAAGGATGTCATCACGTCGAAAGCCGTTACCGACACAGGGGCGTTCCTGGTGCACCACGTCGGGGAGAAGTGGTTTTACGAAATCCCGGTGAGCATGAAGGGGCGCGAGTTCCTCATGGTCTCCCGCATTGCGCGCACCGCCTCGGGGATCGGGTACGGCGGGACCAAGAACGGCACGAATGTGGTGCGGTTCGATCGACGCGGGGACAAGATTGATCTCAAGCATGTTTCCTACGCCACCGTGGCCGACACCAGTTCACCGATGTCCATCGCCGTGCAAAACAGCAATGTCGAACCGATCCTCAACACCTTTGATATCGCCGCCTACGGCCCCGATTCGTCGATGGTGATCGAGGTTGATGATTTTTTCACCTCCGATATCCCGATGCTCGGACTGTCCAGCGGCGCCCGCACCACGTACGGCGTCCGGCGTTTGGATCCGAAGCGGACCTATCTCTCGCGGATCGCCAGCTATCCGACCAACATCGAGAATCGGGTCGTGATGACCTATGATGCCACCAAGTCGCCATCGAACGCCTCGACCAGCACGATCACCATCGAGATGAACCACTCCATGCTGCTGCTCCCGAAGGTGGCGATGCAGCCGCGCATCTTTGACGAACGGGTGGGATACTTCTCGACCCAGCAGGTCGACTACGGCCGCGAGGAACAACGCACGGTCTCCCGCCGGTTCATCGACCGGTGGCGGCTCGAGCCCAAGGATACTGCGGCTTTCCTCCGTGGTGAGCTCGTGGAACCCATCAAGCCGATCGTCTATTACATCGATCCGGCGACACCAACGAAGTGGCGCCCGTACCTGATCCAGGGTGTCAACGACTGGCAGGCCGCCTTCGAGGCCGCCGGCTTCAAGAATGCGATCATGGCAAAGTTGCCGCCGACGCCAGAAGAAGATCCGGAATTCTCACCGGAGGACGCCCGCTACAGCGTCATCCGCTACCTGGCCTCCGACGTGGCGAACGCGTCCGGACCGCACGTCGCGGATCCTCGCTCCGGCGAGATTCTCGAGTCGGATATTCAGTGGTATCACAACGTGATGAGCCTGGTGCGCAACTGGTACCTCGTGCAAACAGCGGCGATCAATCCCGACGCACGGACGGTCGGATTCAAGGACGAGGTGATGGGTCAGTTGATCCGCTTCGTCTCGTCGCACGAGGTGGGTCACACGCTCGGCCTGCCGCACAACATGAAGGCCTCGTCAGCGTACCCGGTCGACTCGCTCCGTTCGCCGACCTTCACGGCGAAGTACGCCACGTCGCCCTCGATCATGGACTATGCCCGATTCAACTACGTCGCACAGCCCGGCGATGGTGATGTCGCGATGAATCCGAAGATCGGCGTCTACGACAAGTACGCGATCAATTGGGGCTACCGTCCGATCCTGACCGCGCGGACGCCCGATGCTGAGAAGCCCACGCTCGATGCGTGGATCATGGAGCACGCCGGTGATCCGATGTACCGATTCGGCGACCCGTCGGGTACCGATCCGGGGTCACAGACCGAGGATCTCGGCGACGACGGCGTCAAGGCCTCCGAGTACGGCATCATGAACCTCAAGCGCATCATGCCGAAGCTGCTCGAGTACTCCTACGAGCCCGGCGCCGACTTCTCGCAGCTCGAGGAGATGTACGGTCAGGTCGCGGCCCAGTGGAATCGGTACATGGGGCACGTGGCCACGATCATCGGCGGCATTGATTGGACCCGGAAGAATGTCGACCAGACGGGGCCGGCCTACACGGCCATCTCACGCGCCCGGCAGAAGGATGCGGTGCGGTTCCTGAACGAACAGGCACTTCAGACTCCGACCTGGATGTTCGACCCCGCCATTGTCGAGCGGATCGGGATCCAGGGCTCCTCGGACAAGATCAAGGGGTACATGACCGGTGTCCTGGGGCGGATGCTCCAGGCGTCGCGGCTGGCTCGGATCGCCGAACTCCAGACCATCGCCGATGGCGGCTACCCGTTGCCGGAATACCTCGGTGATGTCCGCGATGCGGTCTGGACTGAGCTGGCGCGCGGCACGGCACCGGACTTCTACCGTCGGTCACTCCAGCGCGCGTGGATCGACGCGATGGGCAAGCTCGTGAATCCGCCGGAGACCCCACCGGCGCCGGCGACGATTGCGCTCTCGGATATCCGTTCGACGGTCCGGGCCGAACTGGTCCAGCTTCGCTCACGCCTTCGGGCCGCGGCTGGTCGAGGAGATGCCGTGACACGCGCCCACTACGCCGACGCGGCCGAACAGATCGATCAGATCCTCAACCCGCGGTAGAACAGCAGGCGAGAAAGAGAGAAAGAGAGACCGGAACTCCCTCTCCTTCTCTCTTTTTCTCTTTTTCTCGCTCAGGAAGTAGCTTTCGATCACCTCAACTTGGAGTTCCTTGCGTGCTTTCGATTGACCTCACCGGCAAGCGGGCCTTCGTGGCCGGCGTCGCCGACGATGGTGGATTCGGCTTCGCGATCGCCAAGGCGCTGGTCGAGGCCGGTGCCAGCGTCTGTGTCGGAACTTGGCCACCCGCGATGGGCATCTTCGAGAGCCTTCTCGAGCGCGGCAAGATGGCCGAGTCCCTCACGCTCAGTGATGGCTCCGCCATGAGCTTCGAGCGCATCTATCCACTCGATGCGGCCTATGACCAGCTTGAAGATGCGCCGGTCGAAGTGCGCGAGAACAAGCGTTACCGTGAGCGGGGCGACTTCAGTATTGCGGGATTGGCCTCGCGTCTCACCACAGATTTTGGTGACACCCCGATCGACATCGTGGTGCATTCACTCGCCAACGGTCCCGAGGTGCGGAACCAGTTGCTCGACACTTCGCGAAAAGGCTATCTGGAGGCCATCTCGGTATCGGCCTACAGCAATCTCGCGTTGATGCGAGCCTTGGGCCCACTCATGCGGGAGGGTGGCTCGTTCCTCTCGCTCACCTTCATGGCGGGCGAACGGGTGATCCCCGGCTATGGGGGGGGGATGTCGTCGGCCAAGGCGGCGCTTGAGGCCGATACGCGGACGCTGGCCTACGAGGTGGGCCGGCGTTGGGGGCATCGCGTGAACACAATCTCTGCGGGACCATATGCCTCCCGGGCGGCGAGTGCGATCGGCTTCATCAAGACGATGATCGGCTACTACACGCTCAACAGTCCGTTGGTGCGTGATTTCGAGGCTAGCGATGTCGGCCACATGGCGGCATTCCTTGCGTCGCCGCTGGCCGCCGCAGTGACCGGTTCGACCGTCTATGTCGACAATGGCTACCACGCGATGGGCATGGCGGTCGATCCGACCCCGTTGCAAGAGGCATGACGGCCCGCACCGCGGGCCTCATTGGAGCGGTCCTGGCGGGCACCGCCGTCGCGGCTGGTGCCTTCGGTGCCCATGCCCTGCGGTCCCGTCTGGAGCCACGTGATCTCGAGATCTTCGAGACAGCGGCACGCTACCAGATGTACCACGGTCTCGCGCTCCTTGCGGTCGCCTGGCTCATCACGCAGGGCACGGGAGCATCTGCGGCGGGATGGGCGTTCACCATCGGGACAGCGATCTTCTCAGGCTCGCTTTACCTGCTGGTCTTCACCGGGCAGCGATGGCTCGGGGCAGTCACCCCGCTCGGCGGCGTGGCATACCTCATCGGTTGGGTCCTGACCGGACTGGCCGCGACGCGGCTCAAGAGCTGAGCTACCGTCGCCTCCTCGAGCGCCTGGACCACTGGTTTGAGGCGGGGGTCAGGTCGGCGTTGCCAGTCGCGGTACCGTGCCGATCTGGGTGTACCGCCTGTTGCCACGGACCATTCGACATCTCGGCGGCCGACGCCCGACTGGTGGGCGAGGCAATCGCTGCACTCCCCGCTCCAGTCGTCGACGCGATTCGGGCTCGGTCACGACGTCAACTCGAAGCTGGCGGCACGACCACACCCGAGTGGCAGTCACCTTGGCACATTGCCTCCGTCGCGGAGGATGCCTTCGATGCGATGTGTGATGCGCTGGAACAGGAGCCCTGCCCCGCGCTGGATCCCGAGAGCGGCGCCTGCCTGATCCATGCGGACCGACCGGCGACCTGCAGGTTGATGGGGATGTCCTTGCGGACCACGGAGGGCGACCACCTCGACAATCTCTGCCCAATCCAATCCCGATTCCCCGACTACGCCGCGCTGGCACCGACTCCGCTCGACCTCATGCAGTTCGAGGTTGACGCCGCGCATCTGGACCTCGAGGCGATGGCAGATGGCTGGCACAGGACGACGGTAGCTGGGGCGGTTGGATCCCCGGCCGCGGCGGTC
>JBBSPX010000057.1:0-15380 GCA_038258395.1 Gemmatimonadales bacterium
CCGGCCCGCGGCTGGGGGCCCTACCGGCAACTCCCCCCCCCCATGCGACGCGCAGCGTCGCTGACCAGCGTCCGCACATCCCTGATCTCTGACATGGATCGCGGCACCGGGTCATAGCTCCGGTTGGTGAGGAACACCACGAAGATGTCGGCCACGGGATCAAACCAGATCATCGTCCCGGTGAAGCCGGTGTGTCCCCACGTCGTGCGAGTCGAGCACCGACCATAGAGCGACACCACCCCGTCCTCGAGCAGTCGTGGGGTATCCCAGCCGAGTGCTCGCGTGCCGGAGCGTTCGCTCCGCTCGAGGAACCGCAGCGCGGTGGCAGGGTGGATCCAGGTCGAGTCGCTACCGCGGACGGCGCGAAGCCAGGTCTGGACGAAATTGGCCAAATCCACTCCGGTGGCGAAGACACCGGCGTGACCGGCGACACCGCCCAGCACGTCGGCATTGGCGTCGTTGACGGTGCCGAGAATGGCGTCACCGCTCGGCAGCAATTGTGTCGGTGCGGATCGCAATCGCTGGGAGGTGTCCGGCCGCCACATCGCGTTCCGCATGCCGGTGGGTCGAAACACCGAGTCGACAGTGAACCGGTCGAACGGTTGGCCGGTGATCCGTTCGATACCGAGCGCCGCGATGATCGCATTGAGATCGCTGTAGAGCGGAGAGACACCCGGCGGCCGACGGAGCCCCACGTCGAAGAGTGTCGTGAGGGCATGTTGTCGATCGGCACCCGACGCAGCAAGCCGAACCCAGGCCGGTAGCCCGCTGGTGTGATCGAGCAGCATCGAGAAGGTCACACTGTCCTTCTCGGCGCCTGTGAAACGTGGGACGAGCGTGTGGACCGGTGTTTCGAGATCGAGCCGGCCGCGATCGTAGAGCAGCGCGGCCGCACTCATCGTCGCCACAACCTTGGTGAGTGATGCCACATCCCAGAGCGTCCACGCGGGATCGGGACGACGCGTGTCGACATCCCAGGCGTAGTTGCCGAATCCCTCGGCATAGAGCAGTGTGTCGCTTCGACCGACCACGACCACCGCGCCGGGGAAGACCCGGTCGCGGATGCCGTTCTGGATGGCACTGTGGATCTCCGAGCGCGGACTCTGTTGCGCGAAGAGGACGGGGAACGCGCCAACGCACAGCAGCATCAATACCGACCCGAGACGTCGACGAATCTGACTACCGCGTGCGAAGTGTGCCAGGTGGGACAGCGTAGAGGAGCAGCAGAGTGGCCTGGTCGCGTCTGGACGGGCCATCGATGCGTGCTGTCCGGTACATGAGATCACGAGTGCTCCCCGAGTGTGGCAGGCCGAGCGCATGACCGAACTCGTGTGCCGCGACGCGGGCGCGAACTTCCCGGGGAAGTGGCGGGCCGCTGTCGGTCCGTTGCAGGGCGAGGCGGATCGTGGCCCGTCGTGCGGTCCCGTCGCCGTCCCAATTGAGATCCGTCACGCCATACGTACTGTCGGCGATCACTGCGGAGACGAATGTCACGGTGATGTCGGCACGCGCCGCATCGTCGGTTCGATCGAGTTCGACGCGTGCGGCGTTGCCGTTCCACTTGGACATCCCCGCGAGGGCGCCCACGACCGCATCCGATGACCACCCCGGCAGCGCGGTGTCCACCACGAAATAGACCAGCAGCGGTTGCCGGGTGCGGTCCCGCCACCGGACCAGGGTCGAATCGGTTCCGGCCAGAAGCGAGTCAAGGTAGACGCGGTCGCCTTCGCGAAGGATCCGACGACGCACCGCGAGCGTCGCCTCGAGGTCCATCATTGGCGTGCCACTCGGGGCGTTGGCTACGCCAGGAAGCTGCTCGACCCGAGGTCGGGTACGGGTGGGCCGAGGCGCCGCGGCCGCTGTGGAAGCCGGGACGGGTGGCGCCGTTGGCTCAGTGGTCCCGCCCATCTGGGCGAGCACGATCACGGTGACGAGTGCGGCAAATATCACCGCGGGGATGCGAGGGCTCATATTCGCAATATCGGCAGGAGGGCCCGGGAGTGTGGAATGGCGAGCTGACCGATCAGCTCCCCGATGGTCTTGCGACTGGCAGCACCCAGTCCGGCCTCGGGAAGTGGCAGGTGTAGCCCGAAGGGTAGTGCTCCAGGTACTCCTGATGCTCTGGCTCTGCCTCCCAGAAGGCCCCGACCGGCTCGAGCTCCGTGACCACGGAGCCGGGCCAGAGCCCGGATGCGTTCACGTCGGCGATCGTCGCCCTGGCCACGGCCCTCTGTGCCTCGTCGGTGTAATAGATCGCCGATCGATACGAGGCACCGAGGTCGTTCCCTTGCCGATTCCGAGTAGTCGGGTCATGGATCTGGAAGAAGTACTCGAGCACGCGCCGATAACTGAGCGTCGCCGGATCGAAGACGATCTCGATCGCCTCGGCGTGGTTGCCATGATTGCGATAGGTCGCATTCGGCACCTCTCCGCCGCTGTAGCCCACACGCGTGCTGATGACGCCTGGCAACTTGCCGAGAAGATCCTGCATCCCCCAGAAGCAGCCCCCGGCAAGCACGGCACGTTCGGTCATTCAGCGATCCTCCACCTGGTCGAGAAACTCGCCGTAGCCTTCGGCACTCATGGCATCGCGATGAATGAAGCGGAGACTCGCGGAATTGATGCAATAGCGGAGCCCACCACGATCGGCAGGCCCATCGGGGAACACATGCCCCAGATGACTATCGCCGTGCGCCGAACGCACCTCGGTGCGCATCATGCCAAGCGAACTGTCGCGCAGCTCGGTCACATGTGCCGGCACGATCGGCTTCGTGAAACTGGGCCAGCCACAGCCGGAATGGAACTTGTCCGAACTGGCAAACAACGGTTCCCCTGAGACGACGTCGACGTAGATCCCCGGTGCCGTGTTCTCGAGGTACTCGCCGGTCCCCGGACGCTCTGTGCCGCCTTCCTGGGTGACACGGAACTGCTCGGGTGTGAGGCCGGCGATGGCCGACTCGGATCGCTGGTAGGGCATGGTGATCTCTCTCCGTGCGGCGTTGAGTGGAGTGGCTTGAGGTATACGCTCCGACCTGCCCCGCGGTTCCGTTCGGGGTCGATGAACGATGAACGATGGACGATGGTCGATGGCTTATCGACGATCGACCATTGGCCGTTGACCTCCCGCTGGCTGGCGCCATGGCCCGGCGGCTCCTACCATTGTGCCGTGCAAGGAACTCTGGGAAGCGCGATCGTGCGCTGGCGCTGGCTGGTGATCACCACGTGGACGGCCATCGCCATCGTGGCAGCGATCCGTGCCGGTGGCACGCTCGAGCACCTTCAAGTTGGCGGATCGGCCAACGCGACGACCGAGGCGCGGCGCGCCGACTCGCTGGTCGCGGCCCGCTTCCCCAAGCCGCTCAGCGAATTCTTCGCGGTCACCGTCGAGGGCCCCACCCCATTCGACAGCGGCATCGGTGCGGCCCTGGTCGACTCGCTGCTCACCGCGACCACGCAGCTCGAGCATGTGGAGGGGACGGTCTCCTGGGCCTCGACCCACGACTCGACCTTCCTGTCCGACGATCACCGGACCACGTTCTTCCTCGTCGCCCTCGACTCCAACGGAGCACCCGCCGCGAGCGTCGTGAAGCCGCTCCGGGCAACGCTCGACCGCGTGGTCCGACGATTCCCCGACCGGGACCACTTCACGATTCACGTCACCGGACGCACCGCGCTCGACCTCGACATCAAGCAGGTGAGCGCCGAGGATGCGACCCGGAACGAGCGCCGCCTGGTGCCGCTGACCCTGGCGATCCTGATCCTCGCCTTCGGTGCGCTGGTCGCCTCGGTGCTGCCGATCATCGTCGGGGTGATGGCGATCATCATCTCGCTCACCATCGTCGGAATCATCACAATCTGGATCCCGATGTCGGTGTTCGTGCTCAACATGATCACCATGATCGGGCTCGGCGTGGGGATCGACTATTCGCTGTTGGTGGTGACCAGGTTCCGGGAGGAACTGAACGAGGGGCTGCGGCCGATGGAGGCGGCCCAGCGCACGGTCCGAACGGCCGGCAGGGCCGTGGTGACGTCGGGCGCGACCGTGGTGGTCGGCTTCGGCGCGCTGCTGCTGACACCGCTCACCGAGACCCGGAGCGTCGGCATCGCCGGCTTGGTGGTGGTGGCGGTGGCCGTCCTGCTCGCCACCACACTGCTGCCAGCGATGCTCGCCGTGCTTGGCAGGCAGATCGATCGCCCGAAGTGGATCGCCTCACGCCTTGCCTGGTATCACCGCCCACAGATCTGGGAGTCGTGGGCACGGGGGCTCTCCCGGCATCCCTACCGGGCCACAGCGATCGGCTTCCTCGTGATTGGGGTGCTGACACTCCCGCTCCTCCAGCTCAAGATCGGCCTGCCGAGCCGCCATTGGTGGCCTGAGAAGACCGAAGCGGGCGCCGGGGTCGCGACCCTCGAGCGGATCGGGCGCGCCGGCTACCTGCAGCCGGTCCGCATCGTGCTCGAATTCCCGGACGGCACTCCGGCGACCGGTTCAACGGCACTGCGTGGGCTCCGGAAGCTCTCGGATTCGCTCCGTGCCGATCCGCGTATCGCCTCGGTCCGTTCGCTGGTCGACATCGACCGCGAGTTGGGTCTGCTCGAGCTCTCGATGCTGTATTCCGAACCCGACTCGGTGCGCGCGCGCTATCCGGATTTCCTCGACGCCTACCTGAGCCGCGACGGTCAGTCGACCCTCCTCGACGTGATCCTGGCCGACACCACCTCGCTCACCACCGCGATGGGGGTGGTCACCGACATCCGCGGCACGGTGGTCGACTCGACCAATCGCCAACTCCGACACACGACCGCATGGGTCGGTGGATACGTCGCCGCGGCCGTGGACTTTCAGGATCTCCTGCTCGACCGTTTCCCACTCATCATCCTGTTGATCCTCGGCGTGACCGGGGTGATGCTCGCGATCGTGTTCCGATCGGTCCTTGTCCCGATCAAGGCAATCGTGATGAACTCGATGTCGGTGATCGCCACCTTCGGCCTGATCGTGCTCGTCTTCCAGCAAGGGGTCGGGAGCCAGTTCTTCGGTCTCGACGGACCGACATCGGCGATCTACGTGCTGGTGCCGGTGCTGGTGTTCGCCGTGGTCTTCGGCCTGTCGATGGACTACGAGGTCTTCCTGCTCTCGCGGATCAAGGAGGCCTTTGACCGCACCGGTCAGAACACGCTGGCGACCCGCGAGGGACTCGCCGCGACGGCGAGCGTGATCACCTCCGCCGCGTTGGTGATGATCGCGGTGTTTGGCGCGTTCGCGTTTGCACGCATCCTGCTCATGCAGTTCGTCGGCTTCGGCCTCGCGGTGGCGGTGCTGCTCGACGCCACGGTGATCCGGATGGTGTTGGTACCGAGCCTGATGCAGATCGCCGGCGAATGGAACTGGTGGCCGGGATGGAAAAAGGATTCAGGCGCGTCCGTCAGGACGCGCGATGGCATCCAATCGCACGGCATAGATCGCGCGCCCTGATGGGCGCGCCTGGATCAATGCTTGGCGTCGACCCAGTTCTCGCCAACGCCGATCTCGACCACCAGCGGCACCGAGAGCGTTGCCGCCCCCTCCATCTTCGTCTTCACGAGTTCCGACACCCGCGCCACCTCGCCCTCGGGCGCCTCGACGACGAGTTCATCGTGCACCTGCAGCAGCAGGCGTGATGCAAGACCGTCCTCCTGCAGCGCCGTGTGGATATCGATCATCGCACGCTTGATCAGATCGGCCGCCGATCCCTGCAACGGCGTGTTCTGCGCGGTGCGCTCGGCGAACGACCGCATGTTGAAGTTCTTCTCGTGGATCTCGGGGATGTAGCGCCGTCGGCCGAAGATCGTCTCGACGTAGCCATCCGCACGCGCCCGCTCGACACAGGCGTCGAGAAAGTCGCGCACGCCAGCGAAGCGCGTGAAATAATCGGTGATGAAGGCCTTCGCCTCGTCCTGCGTGATGCCCAACTGGTTGCTGAGCGCGAACGGTCCCTGACCGTAGATGGTGCCGAAATTGATGGTCTTCGCCCGCGCACGCATCTCGCTCGTCACGTCGTCGAGATCGACCCCGAAGATGATCGCCGCCGTCTGCCGGTGGATGTCGCCGCCACTCCGGAACGCTTCCACGAATGCGGGATCGCCGCTCAGGTGCGCCATCAGCCGGAGCTCGATCTGCGAGTAGTCCGCGACGATGAATCGCCACCCTTTTCGCGGCACGAAGCCACGCCGGATTGCCTCCCCACGCGGCGAGCGAATCGGGATGTTCTGCAGATTCGGGTCGCTCGACGAGAGCCGACCCGTCTGTGCACCGACCTGGTTGTACGAGGTATGAATCCGCCCGGTCGAGGCGTTGACACGCGTCGGGAGCACATCGACGTAGGTGCTCTTGAGTTTCTGCAGCTCGCGGTGCTGCAGGATCATCGCCGGCAACTCGTGACCCTGCGACGCCAGTGTCTCCAGCACGGCGGCGTCGGTGCTGGGTCCGGTCTTGGTCCGCCGGATCACCGGCAGTCCCATCTTCAGGAAGAGCACATCGGCGAGCTGGCGCGGTGAGTTGAGGTTGAGCCCCTCGACGCCGGCCATGGTGTGGATCGCCGTCTCGATCGCCTCGAGGTCCCGGTCGAGCTCCTGAGCCAGCTCGCGGAACTGCGCCTGGTCGATCGCCACCCCGTCCCATTCCATGTCGGCCAGCACCGGTACCAGCGGTAGTTCGATAGTGGCGAGCAGTTCGGCGAGCCGTCCCGTCTCGAGTCCTGGCGCGAAGTGTTCGCGCAATGCCAACACGGTCGCGCTGTCGGCACCACAGTATGCCGCGGCCTTGTCGACCGGCACCTCGGCGAATGGAATCTGCGACTTTCCCTTGCCGGTGAGTTCAGTGTATGACGTCATGCGCTGCCCGAGCAGGTCAAGCGCGAGTGCATCGATGCCGTGCGAGCGCCGCGACGGGTCGAGCACGAACGAGGTGAGCATCGAGTCATAGGCAAAGCCACGCACGGTGACACCGGCACGTCGGAGCACCTGGATGTCGTACTTCCCGTTCTGGGCCGCCTTCGGCACGCCGGCGTCCTCGAGCAGTGCCTTGAGATCCGCGGCCGCGGGATCGGTGAGCGCGGGAAAGTTGCGCGGCGCGGGTGTGCCGTCGTCTTCGCCGAAGAGATCGCCGGCGGGCTTGCGATGACCGAAGGGGAAGTACCAGACCCGGGTCGGTGATGTGGCAAGCGAGAGGCCCATGAGTTCGGCGTCATGCGGCTCGAGCGAGGTGGTCTCGGTGTCGAAGGCCACGAGCTCCGCGGCGCGGAGTTCCGCGAGGATCGCTGGCAGGTCCGCCGGATCATCGCAGATCATCACATCGAGGGTTGGGGCCGGGGGACGTTCCACCACTGCTCCCCCCCCCTGACTCCCGGCCATCTTCTCGACCCGGGTGAGCAGTGAGGCAAACTCGAGTTCGCCGAATAACCGGACCAGTTCGGGCCAGTCGGGCGCGCCCACCTTGTAGGCATCGAGTTCGAGTTCGACGGGCACGTCGAGCTGGATCGTGACCAGGCGTTTCGAGAGGCGCGCCATCTCGGCGTGCTCTTGCAACGCCTCGCGCGGACGCTTCGCCTTGAGTCCCGGCGCGGCCGTGATCAGTGCCTCGATGTCGGGATATTCGGCGAGCAGCGTCACGGCGGTCTTCTCGCCGATGCCCTTCACGCCAGGCACGTTGTCGGAGCTATCGCCGACCAGGGCGAGATAGTCGGTCACCTGGTTGGGCGGCACGCCGAGCCGTTCGCTGGCATTGTCGGGGCCAACCCAGACCTCGTCGACGCCGGCGGGGCCGCCGCGGCCGGGATTGAGCAGCGCCACACGTTCGCCGATCAATTGGTAGAAATCCTTGTCGCCCGAGACGATCACGCTCTGGAGTTCGTGCGCGGCACCCTGGTGGGCGAGCGTCCCGATCACATCGTCGGCCTCGTAGCCCTCGACGGCGACCAACGGAATGTTGAACGCGGCAAGCAGCTGCGCCACGCGTTCGACCGCCGTGTCGAAGTCAGCCTGCAGCTCGTCGTCAAGTTTCTCGCGGGTCGACTTGTACTCGGGGTACGCCTCGGTACGGAACGAATCGCCGGCGTCGTTCACCCAGACCAGATAGTCGGGTCGATAGGTGTCGAGCAGGCGCAACAGGAAATTGGTGACGCCCCATGCGGCACTGGTGTTCTCGCCCTTCGCGGTCCGGAGTGGCCGCGAAATGAGGGCAAAGAACGCGCGGTAGATCAGCGCATAGCCGTCGATGAGGAACAGGCGTGGCGGGGTGTGGTTGGGCATGGTGGGAAGGTAGTGCGAGATCCAGCCGCGGCGGTCACGCCGCGGGATCTCGACGACATGCACGGGAATCGGCGATCGCGCGGAGATCCCGCGGCCAGACGGCCGCGGCTGGGTATTACCGCTCTGCCGTCCGCTGCACCCGCCCCTTCACCCGCTCGAACTCCGAGCGCGACTCGGTCGTCATCCGGTAGCGCCCGAATCCGGTGACATCCTGGAAGACGAGTGAGAGGCGATGGTCGAAGTAGCCCCAACGGACGAATCGCCCCTGCTGGGTGGGGGTCGAATCGAACCGTTCGTCGGGCGGGCCCAGGGTGACGAACACTTCGCCGCGGTCGGTGCGCCAGCCGGGGATCCCTTCGTCACTGAACTGCACGTTGGCTTGACCGAGTCGGGCGAAATAGGCATCGAGCGCCTCGTTTTCGGGAGTCTGCTGGTTGGGGTCGGTGGTCGTGAAGAAGTCCCGCCACAGTGCCGGACGCGCCTGCGGGCTCGCGTTCTTCAGCTGGTCCAAGCGATGCCCCTCTCCGAAGTACCGGAGCAGCGAGATCAGGTCGTCGAAGTTCGTGATGATCCAGTTGCCGCTGAAGGAGACCACACCGGCCGTCTTCCCACGGCTGCCCTTCGGGCCGAGGAGGAAGTCGATCCGGCCGAGCGGAGCGGAATCGGGCTTGATCCGGACGATACGGCCTTCGACCTCGGAACCGCCGGTGAAGTCGACCGTGGTCCGGAGGACCACCGAGTCGCGGCCGTCGCGCACCTCAAAAGGGATCGTGGTCGGCCCCGGCATCTGGACACCCTCGATGTAGATCAGTAGTGTGTCACCGCCATAGGACACCGCACCGCGGGGATTGAGCACCAGGTCGATCGAGTCGCTGCGGCTGGCTCGTCCGGTCACGCTGTAGGCGATGATTGGAGCGGTCACCGAGCCGGGCGTGAATGCGGGCACGGTCAGCGACTGCACCACCACACCGCTCCGAGTACTCCCCTTGTCCGAAATCCGGACCGTGAGCTGGTGGTTACCTGGCTCGACTACGAGCGCCTGCTGGAGGATCACGCTCTCGTCGATGCGGAGTGCTTCCTGGAGCGACCCGACCTTGATGCTGGCGTCTCGCGCAGCGCGTGCCGGCGCCTCTCCGCTCCGGGTGAGGGTGTACTCGACGCGGTAGTTGGCCTGGTAGAGCTCACCCTGACGTTCGAAGGAAAACGCCCGATTGGCGGCGGAGAGTCCGATCAACACTCGGGTCGACGTGCCGGGCCCCGGGAGGTAGACCACGGTCCCGACGAACGGGACCTCACTGGTCGAAACCAGCCGGCCGAGCCCTTGGTAGACACCGGCCGGATTGAAGAGCTGCATGAGCGACTGTTCGGGCGTCACGTCGCGGATGTCGCCTTCGCGTTGCCACGACCCGCATCCGGTCGCGAGGAGGAGGGCGGCGCCCAGCGTGAGGACGGGCCGCGGCCCGAGATGGCGGGATGAGTGTCTCATATAGGAATGTACGCCAGAAGTTGAAAGTTGGTCTTGGCTTGCCGGATCACCCAGCCGTGCGGTACCTTTGCGCGTTCCCATGACACATGATCCTCTCGTAGGTCGAACCATCGCCGGCTATCTCCTCAAAAAGGAGGTGGGCGAAGGTGGCACTGCTCAGGTCTATCAGGCCGAACACCCGGAACGCGGCGTTGTCGCGCTCAAGGTGCTCCGCCCGCGGCTTGCCACGGATCCCGTGGCGGTCAAGCGCTTCCTGCGCGAGGCCGACTTCGGTGCCCGAGTGGTCCATACGAACGTCGTTCGGACCTACGATTTCGGCGAAGCGGACGGCATCTACTACCTCGCCCTCGAATGGGCCAGCGGCGAGCCACTCGAGCTCTTCATCACCCGCTCGGGGCCGGTGGCCCCCACCGTCGCGGCGAACATTGTCGAGCAACTCGGTGCGGCCCTCAAGGTCGCCCACGAGGCCGGCATCATCCATCGCGATCTCAAGCCGGCCAACATCATGTACGACGCCGAGATCAAGAAGGCTAGGCTGCTCGACTTCGGGATCGCCCGCGACTCCGAAATCGGGGCCGAAGACCGCCTCACCAGAGCAGGCTTCTTTGTCGGCACCCTCCAGTACGTGGCGCCAGAGTCCCTCTCGGGGGAACTTGTAGGCGAACAGGCGGATGTGTACTCCCTGGCGGTGATCGCGTACCAGCTTCTTACTGAGGTGACGCCGTTCCCAGGGAAAAACCCACGCGAGCTCTTCCAGCAGCTCCTGACCGAGGAGCCGACCCCGCTCAACAGCGCGGTCAAGGGGCTCAAGTTCTCGTCCCGGCTCGAGGACGCCGTGATGAAGGGGTTGGCGCGTGATCTCGGCAAGCGCTGGAAGACCGTCACGGACTTCACCGGCGCCTTCTGCGCCGCCGCGACCGCTGAGCCGGAGAAGAAGGGCTTTCTCTCGGCGTGGTTCAACCGGGGTTGAATCCGGTGTCGGCCGATCACGACGCCCTTCGAGCGCTCCTCCTGGAGCGCTCGGTCCGTTTTGGGGAGTTCGTGCTCGCCTCAGGTGTCAGCTCATCGTACTACGTCGACTGTCGGCCGAGTACGATGTCGGCCGAAGGCCAACGCCTGATCGGGCGGATGGGACTGGCCGCGATCCGTGCAGCGGGCTGGTCACCACGCAGTGTCGGCGGACTCACGATGGGCGCCGATCCGGTGGCGTATGCGATTGCGGCGGCGAGTGCCGACATGGAAGCCATCGACGCGTTCTCGGTCCGCAAACAACCCAAGGATCACGGCACCGGCAAACGGATCGAAGGGAACTTTGATCCGGCGAAGCCCGTGGTGGTGATCGAGGACGTGATCACCTCGGGTGGCTCCGCACTCGATGCGGTCGCCGCAGTGCGCGAGGCGGGCGGCACGGTGCTCGGTGTGTTTGCCGTGCTCGACCGCGAAGCCGGGGGACGCGCAAAGATCGAGGCCGCGGGCCTGCCAGTGGTGACGCTGATGACGGCGAGCGAACTGGGACTTTCTTAGGGGCGACCGTGAGGTCGCCCGGCTCCGCAGGACGACCTGACGGTCGCCCCTAAAGGTTCACCGCCCCGGCGCCAGCGGCTTGAAGGTCCGCCACACTCCTACATGCGGCCGCACCATCCGATCCAGAAATCGGTCCAACACCATTCCGAATGGGAACCGATTTCGGAACTCGCTCGGCGTGATCCCGAGCACACTCCGGAGATGTCGACCGAACGACTGCGGCGACGCGTAATCGAGGCGGTAGGCAACATCGCCGATGGTGTGATCTCCCTCGTCAAAGAGTCGTGCGGCGTAGCAGAGTCGGACCGCGACCAGGTGATCCTTGGGACTCGGCAAGCCCGCCCGCGAGAATCGCGAGACGAGCGTCGATGCCGTCACATCGAGACGTGCGGTGAGTCGTGCGACGGTACTGGTCGCCGGCGCGTTCCGCACCAGTTCATCCCAGAATCGTCGGCTGCCATTGCCAACCGGCCCAAGCGCCGCATGCACCGGTGAGAGGATGACGTTGGCGCGTTCGGCCGGCGGGGCGCCGAGGACTTCGCGGAGTCGCCGCCAACCCGATGGGTCGCTGGCATCGACCACCTGACGGATGCCTGTGGCGCCCATCCGGAGGAGTGCCTCGGTGTCGCGCGGTTCGTGCCCAGTCATGAGGGCGATCGTGGGGACGCCTGGAAATGCTCGGGTGAATTGCTCGAGCAGCGCCGGCGCGTCACCGGAGCAGCGACGCACCGAGACCAGCACGGCATCGACCGGGCGCTCGCGAACCAACCGGAGCGCGCTCCGGACACTTTCGCTGTGCACGAGCGAGAAGCAGCCACTTCCGGCAGCGTCTGCTCTAGGGCGCTCGAGGGGGTCGAGAACGGCGGCAATGGTGGGTGTGAGGGCATGCGACTCGGGCATCGACGGACCTCCGGGGTCGTGGGAGGATGCAGGATGCCGACCGGCCCTCAAGGGATGCTCAATCCGGGACCGGTGCAATTCGTGACACCAGAGCACGTCTCTACGCGTACTGCCCCCGGTCGATAGATTGTGGGACGGGTTGAACGCGACGATCGCGACCGGGCGTGCCCGGCCGAGGAAAGTCCGAGCTCCACAGGGCAGACCGCCAGGTAACACCTGGGCGCCGCGAGGCGATGGACAGGGCAACAGAGAACAGACCGCCGATGGCCCGGAGACGGGCTCAGGCAAGGGTGAAACGGTGGGGTAAGAGCCCACCGCCCCGACCGCAAGGAAGGGGGCACGGCAACCCCCGGTCGGAGCAAGGTCAAGCAGCGACGAGGTGCGGCCCGCACCGTTCGAGTCGTGGGTAGACTGCTGGAGGTGGTCGGCGACGGCCACCCAAGAGAGATGATCGTCCGGCCCACTTCGGTGGGACGAACAAGACTCGGCTTACGGTTCGACCCGACCCCGCTGGTGGTAGATGCCTGCGGCGGGGCAATGAGTTTCCGCGGCGCCACCTTGGCGTCCCGGCCCGGCAAGGATCGGGAAGTAATTCACACGGGAGCGTACGATGGTTTCGGGATTGCTTGCACTCTTGACAGTTGTGATCGGTCCGGGCTCCGGCCCCGAGCGAGCGGCCGACCGGTACCGCCTCGACCTGAACATGAAGCAGACCGTCGATCTGTCCTCGGCCGGGATGGGGACGCAAGAGAGTTCCCTGTCCGCCCTAATCTTCATGAATGTGACGATGAGTGACACCACCGACGGCCGGATTGCCCATGTCGTGATCGACTCGATGATCACATCGGGCCAGGGACAGCTTGCCGCCACGTTCCCTCAATCGCTCGCTGATTCGACCCGAGGGACGTTCATCCACGCCTATATCGTCAATGGTAGGCTCAAGGGGACGCCGACGTTCTCGGTCGAGGGGAATGGCGCACTCGGGCTCGCCACGCAGGGACTTAGCGCCCTCTTCCCCGGTGTGAGCGAGAAGGCCGCCGGCAAGAAGGCGTGGGTCGACACCGTCAACACCAACACCGTCAACAACGGTGCGGACATGAACGCAAACCAGATCGTCAACTGGACGGTGATTGGGCAGCAGGGCGACTTGCTGACAGTGACCGGGGCTAGCGAAGGCACCTTGACCGGTACACAGGGCGAGAACGCTGAGAACCAGATCACGGGAACCGTCAAGAACACGCTCGCCGCGGTCACCAGAATCGGTGGGCCGGCCCAGAGCGCAGACTTGAGCTCGGTTCAGGATATCACGCTCCTGACCCCGCAGCTTCCTGAGCCGATTCCCATCAAGGCCACATCGACGATGAAGCTGGCGCCACTGCCGTAATCGAGATCTGTCAGGCTGGCCGCACACCACGCCCCTCGGGACCAGGTTCCGGGGGGCGTTTGCTTGCGACGATCGGCCGGACGTGCCAACCTTTGCCGGATGGGACGTCATCTCAGCAGCACCCTCCACGGAGAATCAATGACCGGAGTCCGCCGTGCCATCCCGATGCTTGCCCTTGTGGTGGCGTGCGCCGGCAACACTCCTCCGCCGATGATCGGTGGGCCAGCGACCGAGCGTCGAGCGGACGCCAAGGCACCGACCAGCAATGACGCGGTGATCAGGATTGCGCCGGCGACCAACTACCGGGCCACCGCGCGCATGGAACGGCACGACTCAATCGTCCTCACCCTGCCGGACGGCAAGCGTCAGGTCCAGCAGACCAGCCGGAACGCGAGGTTTTCGCTGCAGGTTGGTGCCGGGGGGGATGTCCAGATTCGGCTCGATTCGCTCACCTTCCACCCCGACGTTCCCAATGCGAGCCGCGAGGCGATTGGCACGGTCTGGCACGGCAAGCTCGGCGCACATGGCATCGAGGATCTGAGGCCCAATCATGAGAACGGCGTCACCCGGGACATGACTTCGACGGTCGAGGATCTCCTGCCGTCGATGCCACGAGCGGGCGTGGTGGTCGGAGAACGTTGGGCGGATACCGTCAGCTCGACCCGGCGGGTCGAGATCTTCGACGCCCAGGACGAACGCCGGAGTACCTGGCGAGTCGGCCCGGCGCGCACCATCGATGCGCTGATGGTCCACCCGATCGAGGTGACCGAGCGCTACGAGCAACTCGGCGATGGGAAGCAGGCTGGGCGGGAGATGCGGATGAGCGCGCAGGGGAGTCGCAGTGCAACATACTACTCAACAAAAGCCGGCCGAATTGACCAAATGGTGCAGGTCGATTCAGCGAGTCGGCTGATCACCATCCCCGACAGCCGGCAGGCGATCCCGACGATGCAGGTGATCCGGACCTCGGTGACGTTCAGGTACCTGCCCTGAACTCCGTGGACGGCGGACCAAACCGCGGGCTGATGCCCGCGGCTCGGCGGCTGGGCCATCCAAGATCTCGACCGCGACCTGACGGTCGCGGCTAAGGGCGCGCCTTCGGCGCCATGCGCCTCGCAATGACAGGGGGCTTCTCGCTTTCGGCGTTACCGTCCGCAGCTGGCCGACTTGTCCTGCTCTGCCACGGGCAGGATCGCCAGCTTGGTCGGCCGGTTCGCGATCGTCAGCGCGATATCATGAATGAACCGCCCCAACCGCGCGCCATGGTCGTAGTCGATGTACTGCGGCTCATCGGTCGGCTGGTGGTAATCGCGCGCATACCCGAGTGAGAAATAGGTGGTCGGGATGCCCTTCCGGATGTAGTTGACCTGGTCGCTTCGGCAGAAGCGGTTGAGGGCGTTGGTCCGATCCCAGCTGTAGTCGATCGCCATCGGCTCATCGCGCACCGCATTGAGCGAGTCGATCACGTCACCGTATTCCGCCGAGAGCCGACGACTGCCGAGCATCTGGACCGAGTTCGGCCCACCGAACTTGACGTCAGTCACGCGGCCCTTGCCGAGCATGTCCATGTTGAGCACGGCCGAGACCGAGTCGAGTGCGATGGTCGGGTGGTCAACGAAGTACGATGAGCCGAGCAAGCCGGCTTCCTCGCCGGCGTGGCTGTTGAACAGGATCGACCGCTTCGGACGCTCACCCTTGGCCATCCGCTCGGCGATCTCGAGCAGCACGGCCGTGCCGCTGCCGTCGTCGTCGGCGCCGTTGTTGACGCTATCGATCCTGGCCGGCCGGATGCTCCGGGCA
>JBBSPX010000058.1:0-15332 GCA_038258395.1 Gemmatimonadales bacterium
CGAGACCACCTGCCGACCGAACCCCCGGCCCTGATGGCCGAGGCGCACCGCAAGCGGCCCCATCCATCCCTCGGTGCCGCTCCGGTGGACCAGGTTGAACGCGACAAGAGTGCCCTGTCGATCGCGCCAGACCCACGCCCCATCGTCGGCGGCGGCGATCGCGAACTGCCACACCTGCGGGGTGAGGTACGGCACACGAACTGCCGGCATGCCATCGCGACGGTACCGCTCGGTGAAGGCCTCGCTGAACAATCGGTTGATCGCCGGGATGTCGCGCACGGTCGCGCGGCCGCGCACCGGCAGGTCAGGATCAGATCGCCACATCGAGCAGCTCCGGCTGGTCATCATGCACCGATGTCACGCCCCGCTCGACATCGTGACTGACCCTGAGTACGCGATCGAAGACGTCGCGGAGGCTCTCGACATGGGTGATGACGATCACCTGAGGGAACCGGTCCGCCAGCGCACGAAGCAAGTCGACGACCGCATGTCGGCGATCCTCGTCAAGCGACCCGAAGATCTCGTCGAGCACGAGCAGCGACAGCGGCTGACCGGCGCGCTCGGCGATCATCTGCGAAATAGCGAGCCGGAGCGCCAGGTTGAGCACGTCCTCCTCGCCACCAGAGATCACCGGCTTGATCTCGCTACCGTCAACGATGGTGACCTGGTATTCCTCGGTGATCTCGAGGTCAGCGTATCGGCCGTCGGTGAGTGCCTGGAGGAACTCGGCGGCGCGCGCCTGGAGTTCGGGCCGCATCTCCTGGTTGAGGATCACCCGGAGCTCTCCGAACGCGCGATCAAGTTCCGAGACGCGTTCGATGGTGGCGCCAAGCCGGGAGACCGTCACCGCCTTCTCACGGCGGTCCGCCCGCCGCTGGAGTGCGTCGTCGCGCAGCTTGAGGGCGGCATCGACCGCGGCACTCGATGTCGCCAGCGCGACACGGCCCTCTTCGTGTGCGACCCGCGCCGTCTCTACGCGACTCTCGAGGAGCGTGAATGCCTCAGGGTCCCAGCCCAGGTCCGTCACCCGACGGTCAACATCCGCGAGGACGGTCTCCGCCTGGGTCGCTACCTGCTCAGCGGTCGCTGCTTCCGTGACGAGCACGGAGGCCCGCGCCGCGAGACCGGCCACCTGATCGTGCTGGCGACGCTGGGGTTCCAGTTCCACAAGCCGTCGCCGCACTTGTTCATGATGTTCCGGATCGTAGGTCGCAGCAGGTCCTTCGAGCTCGGTACCGAGCACCTCGAGCCGGGCTCGCAATTCTTCGGATTCGCTGGTCAACGTCGCCCGACGAACGGAGCCACTCTCGATCGCGGCGAGCGTTTCGGTTGCCACACGCACCTGCTGATCTGCCGCGGTGCGCGCGGCCTGAGCCTGCGAGACAGACTCGGGGGTCTGCCCGAGTTGCTCGACGCGCTGCCGGTAGTAATTGCCGCTGGCCTGAACCTCCTCCATTTGCGCGGCCAACACCAGAAGGGTGCGCTCGTGATCCGCGCCGAGCGGTCGTGCGCAGAAGGGGCACGTCCCATCCGGACCGGCCTCACTGATGGCCTGATGCTGTTCACGCAGCTCGCGGTACCGGTCTCGGTACTGCTCGAGTTTGGTGCGCGCTTCCTGCTCGTCCTGTTTCCAGCGCGTCAGTTCGGCGCTGGCCAGCTCGGAGAGCTCCTCGCGTCGGGTCGATGCGAATGTGCGGGCCTCTCGGGCGGCGACGAGCGCCAGTTCGTCCGGCAGCGTGAGTAATTCAGCGGCGACGGTCTCGAGTCGGGCACGTGCGGCGTCTCGTCGCCCTAGAGCCTGACTCCGCGCCGTGACCAGCGCAGCTTGACGATCCAATACTTCGCGCTGCTCGACCAGGGTCGGCCACTCGGTGAGCGCGGCGGCCAGTACTTCGAGTCGCCGTCCCGCGTCGATCGCGGCGGCCAGCTCACGATCGAGCGCCTGGAACGCCGTGCGAGCCTCGAGCACCCGTCCCTCGGCGACACGTCGTTCACCGTCGAGTCCTTGCCATGCCGTCCGCGTGGCGCGGGCCTGTACCCAGCTTGGCGCGAGGGTCTGCACCATCGTCTCTGCCGCTGTCATCGTGGCCGTCGCGAGATCACGTGACTGACGGGAGTGATCGAGCTCCGCCGATGCCTGTCGCAGGGCGTCTTCCAACTCCTCGGGATCGGCCAATCCCTGCTCCAATCCCGCCAATTCCGCCCGCCGCGTCGATCGTTCCGCACGCAGACGATCCTGAGCCAGGCGCAGACGTTCGTGACCGAGGACCCGAGCGAGGAACTGACCCCGCTCGGCAGGGGTCATGGCGGCCATCACCGCGAGTTCCTTCTGCCCCGTGAAATAGGTATTGAAGAATTCGTCGCGCGACATCCCGAGCAACGCCGTCACCCGTTCAGTCACCGTCGCCGTGCTGTTGGCGATGACATGACCGTCCTGCGACAGCTCCGCATTGGTGAGTGTCCGCGCGAGGACATAGCGGTGCATCCCGAGGACAAACACGACCTCCACCTCGACGCGTGCTCGCGGCGGGGCACCACGACGCTTGATCGTGTCCCGGGTTCCCCGTGCGGCGGCCGTGCCGTATAGCGCCCATGCGATCGCCTCGAGCAGGGTGCTCTTGCCGCTCCCGTTCGGACCGACCACCGCCGTGACGCCCTGACCGAGCGTAAGCTCGGTCCGTTCATGTTGGCGGAAGTTCAGGAGCCGAAGCGACTCGAGCTGCATTTCAGCTCTCCTCGCCGCTGTCGACCGTGGCGGCGAAGGTTGCGACGCCCTCGCGCAGAAACTCCTCGCGGTCCATCCCCGGCGGCAGCGACCGGGACCCAAGGAAGTTCGCCACCGTCTCGCCGAGCGGACGCGCGCCTCCGCCCGGTGCGCCCGACGCACCCGCTTGCGAGTCCGAGATCGGTCGACGAAGGTCGAGCTGGAAATCGAGCGCGCTCGCTTTCCACCCTCGGACCTGCGCATGATCGATTTCGCGAGCGGTCGGTCGGAGGACGTTGCGCACCACCTGGCGCACCACGGCCCCAGCGATGCCGCCGGGCACTGCCGCCACCGCATCGACGAGGAGCCGATCGAGTTCCGACGCCGACAGATCCCCACCATCGAGCGCCGGCAGGTCGAGCACCCGACGGGGGGCAGCCACCGCACGCCGCTCCACCGAGCCGGTCTCGAGGTCGACGAGCAACCATCCCTTGCCGCGCAATCCCTCCTCGCGCTCCACATGCAGCTCGCCCCAGGGGTTCGGACTCACGTAATCGAGGGCGCCACTGTACCAGACGCGCGCACGCACCTCGTGCTGGACGTGGTAGTGACCCAGTGCGACATGATGCCAATTCGCTGCGGCGAGCTCGGAGTCGCCGAGCAGCGCCCCCCCGGGCTCCGCCACGCTGCGATCGGGTCCGAAGAGCCCGGGGGTCTCCCCGTGCAGCATCAAGGCGTGATACCGCTCCGGCCCCTCGATCTCGAACGCCGGACGTGGCAACGCGAACAGTGCCTGGTGCGGCACCGCCAGCACACTGAGATCGAGTTCGGGAAACGCGAATCGTCGCGGGCTGTCGGTCGCGACATGCACACCGAGTTCGTGGAGCACACCGAAGATCGAGACGGTGTCGGACGACCGCGGCGTATCGTGGTTGCCGGCGATCACGATCACTGGCGCATCCGGCAGTTCACGGCGAAGCCGCGCAAACTGACGCATCGCGAGCAGGATCGCCGAGTTGGTCGGGCGCACCTGATGGAAGAGATCGCCGGCGATCAGGACGGCGTCCGGACGCTCGGCGATCACCCCATCGAGTGCAGAGACGAACGCCTGTGCCACGTCCGCCTCACGCTGGTTCATGCCACGTGGGGTCAGGCGGGCATACTTGCGGTACCCGAGGTGTGGATCGGCGAGATGGGCGATGCGCACGGCGTCAGTACGGTGCGAACGGGTCGTCGCCGTCGTGCGCCAGCGGCCGAATCGCGGATGGAGGCGCCGTGGGCTCGGCGCGAATCACGCGCCGGAGGCAGGCACGGAAGTAGTCGAGCACATCATCGGGCCGTTCGCGGGCCACTGCGCCGATGGCGCGACGAACCTCGTGCTCGGGACGGCCAGCGATCGCGTCGTGCACGGCGTCTCGGGCGATGGTCGGATCATACCGGCAGAGCCGCACCACCACGGCCTCGGCGAACGGCAAGTCGGCCGCGGCCGGAAAGCGTTCGACTCCCTCACGGCCCGAGAGCATCGGCGGACGCGGGAATCGGACAAAGACGGGGTGCGTGAAGTGGGGATGTCGCACCAGCAATTCCCCCTTGGGAAGCGCCGCCAATCGTGCCTTCACGGCCGGTGGCAGCGTGGCATAGCCCGGCAGTGCCAGCTCGTCGCTGTCCATGCGGCCGTACACCGTGGTGCCGGCATTGCCGACCACGCGGCGCAGCACCTGGCTCCGAAATTGTTGGGCCGAGAAGAGCACGAGACCGAGGTAGCGCCCGCGTTCCGACAAGTCGAGCAGCATCCGCTTGACATACGTCTCCGCGCCATCGGTTGCCGCGTACTTGTTGAGCTCATCGACGAACACGATCACGTGATCCACGCCGAGATCGCGGCGCTCGAGATGCTCGCGCAACCGGGAGATCACCCGGGCGAAGACCAGGTCCTGGGCCAGCGGGTCGACCCCGGCCACATCGACCACCGTGACCGAGCGGTCACGGAAGTGGCCCCACGGCAGGTCGCCGACCGCGCCATCGTCGGTGACGAGCCCCTTGCTGCGCGTGGCGACATTGCCGAGCCGATTGCGGACCTTCCGGATCGTGGCGACATGATGCGTGCGCCACACTTCCCCCCCCCGTGATTGCGTCTCGAGGAAATCGAAGATGGCACGGAACAGTTCGTCGAGGTCCGCGAAGCTCTCGACCGTGAACGGTTGACCGCGCAGTTCCGGCGCCGAGAACTCCTTGCCGACCACCCGCTCGCCCAGGAAGTCGAGCAGTGCCCCGGCCTTGGCGTCCACGTCATCGCGGTTGAGGACGACTTCCGCGAAGTCGAGGATCTCGCGCAGCCCCCAGACCAGCGGTTCCACCTGCGCCGCGAGATCCGGGTGTGAGCGCAATGTGTTGAGATTGATCCCGTCGGCCTTGTAGGGCGCGTGCAGGGTGAAATCGGTGAACGGTGTGGGCGAGAGCCCCAGCCGATGCCAGAGCGCCAGGTCCGCCTCGCCGAGGGGGGCGGGTTGGTCGAGGAAGCAGAGATCGGGACCCTTCACATTGAAGCACACGGCCGCGACGGTGCCCTTGCTGGCCGGGAATCGCTGGAAGATGCTCGACAGCAGGAAGGTCACGGCGCTGGTCTTGGTCGCGAGTCCCGAGACCCCGGTGATGTTGAAGTGCGCGGCCTCGGGCCCGAGCAGGAAGTCGGCATCGAGCAGCACCGGTGAGCCGGTGCCTCCTGCCGCGTAGAGTCCCAGCGGGATGCCCCGCGGGTCGTCTCCCTCGGTGTAACTCTCCATCCGGAGCGCCAGCCGGACATCGGCGTCGGTGGCCAGGGTGACCGCGCCCAACGGCACTGGCTGCACGGGTTGTTCGGGGAGCTGCCGGAGGACGGCGGCAGTCCAGAGCCGCATCTCGACCCGCTCGGTGGGCGCCACACCGCCCTTCGCGGGGTCGCCATCGGCACCGATCACGGCATCGAGCGGCCGGGCGAGGTCGGACCACGCGAACGCCTCCGTCACCACGCCGTACACCACCCGCTCCTCGGCCTCCACCCGGACGATCGTCCCGATCCCGGTCCCGGCGTCACGCCCGGTCCAGAAATGAAAGGCGTGCGGTGTGCTCGGCCGTAGCTCGGTGGCGAGGACCTGACCGATGATCGGCATGCTCATGCGATCGCACCCAGCCAGCGTTCGACCGCGTGCACACCATAGAGCAGCCGATCGGCGCGCGGATCGCTGGCCAGCGGGGCGCGCTCCGCGAAGAGTCGTGCAGCGATCACGTCGGCTTCGCCGAGTGCGGCCGACGTTGGCGCACGCTCAATGCGGAGCAAGCCGTAGAGGAGATCTCGGCCCTCGAAGGGCCACAGCCTGAGCGCGAACGCGTGGATCGGTGTCACCGAGCGGGTCGGGGGCATGTAGGCCGACGAGCGATGCCCGACGGGAATGGTCAGGTAGCACTCCAGATCGTCGCCCGCGAACGGCAACGTCGTGTGGCTCTTGACCAGGCCGATCATCCGCGGATCCGTCGCCCATTCGGGTGAGATCGTGAGGGTCCCGTCGACCAGCAGCCACGCGTCGGGGTGGCTCTCGCGGAACAGCCGCGCGACCTCGAGCTCCAGCACCATGCGGGCGCGATCGATCGCCGCACGCGCGGCGTCACGGATGGCGTAGGGATGCGGTTCCAGATCCTCGGTGAGCGGGATGGCCTGCCAACCCTGCGGCAGCTCGCCGAGCACGGCGAGCGCGTCCGGGCGACCCACTACGACATGGCTGGTTCGATGCACCGCGCCCTCGAGGATACGGGAGGTGCGGCAGCGAACGCCGGCGGCGACACGCGCCCCGACGAGTGGCTCGGTGCCGACCGAGCCGAGGAGCTCGGTGCGCTGGATGCCATCGAGAAATGCGACCGGGGCGTCCCATGGAGTTGGCACCGGCAATGCGATGGCCCGGAGCGGTGGCTCCACGACCTCCGCCACGCGGACCCGGGGGGCGTCGCCCCGCGCCATCGTCGCTTCGGCCATCCGCCCTGCCGGCCTCCCCCCCCCAAGCTGCAGGCGACGACGCAGGGCGGCGAAGTGCGAGTCCATCATGCGCTGGCCGCGCTGCCACGGGAGAGCATCAATTGCCGAGACGACCGAGGCACGCGAACAGTCGATCCGCCGCCCGTTCGAGATCGCTGTCCGACACACTGTACGACAGGCGAACCCAGCGATCATCACCGAACGCCGCCCCCGGAACGAGTGCCACTCCTTCTTCGCGCATCATCTGCTCGGCGAACGCCATGCCGCCGGCGCCACGCACGCCCATGACACCCTCGACTCGGAAGAAGAGGTAGAACGCGCCGTGTGGCTCGACAAATTCTATGCCGGGAGCCTGATCGGTGAAGCGTGCCACGAGGTAGTCGCGCCGACGCCGGAACGCCTGCACCCTCCGATCGACCTGCTGGTCGACCTCGGGGTCCAGGAAGGCGGTGGCGGCCGCATGCATCGCCGGATGATTGGCTCCTGTCGTCGTGTGGCTCTGGAACGCGGCCATCGCCTGCAGCACGGCCGGTGGCGCGTACGCGGCGCCGATCCGCCAACCCGTCATCGCATAGGCCTTCGAGGCGCCGTAGATCACCACGCTGCGCTCCAGCGCCGCATCATCGAGGTCGAACAGTGATGGCGCGGGACCGGCCCCGTAGTGGATCCGGCGATAGATCTCGTCACACACCAGCCAGATGCCGTGCTTGGCCGTCCACTCGGCGATCGCCCGGATCTCGGCCGTGGTGTAGACCGCCCCGGTCGGATTGCTCGGCGTGCAGAGGATCACGCCGCGCGTGTTCGCGGTCCGGTGCTGCTCCAGATCATCGACACTCACCTTGAGCCCCCACTCCGGATCACCTGCCACGGGCACCGGAATCGCGCGCGCGAGATACACGATCTGTGGATAGGAGACCCACGCGGGCGACGGGATGAGCACCTCGTCGCCCGGGCCGAACAGCGCGAAGCAGGCGTTGAAGAGCGCCTGCTTGCTCCCGTTGCTCACGATCAATCGCCCTGGGTCGACCGCGCGTCCCCCGCTCATTACGGAGAGCGCACCGGCCATCGCTTCGCGGAGTGGCGCGATACCGACATTCGGTGCATAGCGCGTATGCCCGGCGCGGATCGCGGCGATGCCACTCTCGCACACCTGCACCGGCGTATCGAAATCGGGTTCACCGACGCCGAGATCGATGACATCCTCGCCTGCGGCCTGCCGGCGCTTCGCCTCGGTGCTGATGGCGACCGTCTGGGAGGACTCCAGATGCGCGAGATTCGGTGATGGTGTGAACGACATTGCTGGCCCGGGTTGAGGCGAGTGTCCCTGGTGGATGGCGAAAGGTCCGCCCCTCCTCCCATCGTGTCAACGTGCGGCACCTTGGCCGCATGGATCCGGGCGAGTACGATTCGGCCGCGATCACGCCGTTGTGGTCCCTGACAACTGAGGATGGAGCGATGAGCGACGAGTGGTGGGGCGTCGAGCCGGCGGTGTCCGGCAGGCTGATGGCATTGGGGTGGACCGCGGCTGACGATGCGGTTCGACAGGTGGTGCCTACCATCGCGCGGCATGGCAATGCGGTGATCGCGGTGCCCACCTCGCCCGCGCAGGCCGTGCCGGCCCTTGCCGGCGTAGTGGCTGCGGTCCATGCAAGCCAGGGTCGCGCCATTGTGCTCACCGCCCCGGCCCTCGTCGGGCCGATCGGTCGCCAACTGGGCGAGCTGACTCGTGACACCTCGATGCAGGTCGTCAGCGCGACCGGCCCAGCGCGCGCGGCCCGCCGGCTCGCAGACGGTTCGGTTGACCTGCTGGTCGCCTCACCCGCGACGGCGCTCGGTTTGCTCACACGCTCCGCGCTTGCCACCGACCGATTCACCTCGATCGTGCTCTGCTGGCCCGAGGACTGGGATGATGATGAGGCGGTGACACTCCTCCTCGCCGACCTCTCACGCGAGGCCCAACGCGTGATCCTCACCGCCGATCCCGAACGGATCACTGCACTCGCCGACCGACACGTCCGTCGAGCGCTCGTGGTGCCCTCCGAGCCGGTCAGCGAGCCGGCACCTCCTCCGCCACGCTCAATCCGGTCGATCGGTACGACATGGCACGACCGAGCAGGGACGATCACCACGCTACTCGAGCTCCTCGATCCAGGCGAGGCAACGATCTGGAGCGCCGACCGTGGTGCCGAGGCAGGATCGCAGGCACTCAGCTCCGAGCTCCGTTCGCTCGAGGTCGTGAGCGGGTCGGACATCGGGACGGCTCCGCTCATCATCTGTGTCGACCTGCCGACTCGCGCCCAGCTTGCCCTGCTCGGCTCCGGACGCGACGTGGTGGTCATGCTGCCCCCTGGCACCATTGGGTACGCCCAACGGATCGCGCCCAACGCCAGGCCACTCCGGCTCACCGGCCTGATCGACCATTTGCGCGACCACGACGCGACCTTGCGCGCCGAGATCGAAGCCACGATCGCACGAGGCCAGCTCACCGCAGCGAGCTATGCGCTCGCACCGCTACTCGACCGACACGACCCGCAGGCCATTGCGGCGGCGTGCTATGCGCTCTGGCGGCGCACTAGCGGGACGACGGCGGTCGACGGTCCACCCGCTGAAGCCTCGGTCCTCGATGTCGGCCCAGCGACCAAGACGGCCGTGGGTGGCATCGCCCAGTCGAAGCTCTGGGTCGGGGTCGGTCGGCGCGATGAGGCGACCGTGGGCGACATCGTCGCGGTCCTGGTCAAGGAAGTTGGCCTGCCGCGCGAATCCATCGGCCGGATCGAACTCCGGGAGACCTTCGCCTTGGTCGAGGTCCCTGCGGCTTCGGCCGATCAGGCTGCGGTCCGGCTCACCGGCATCACCATCCGACGTCGCAAGGTGGTCGCCCGTGTGGACCGAGGGCCCTCCGGCGACCGCAGCGGTGGTGGTTCCGCTGGCGGCCGATCAAGCGGTGGCAACGGTCCTCCGCGAGGGAGCAGTGGTCCACGGGGTGGCGGCAGCCGCCCACCGCGGCGCTGATTCGCCCAGGGCGGAAACGCGAACGGGCCGCCCCGCGGGGCGGCCCGAATTCCGGCGAACCGGAGTCAACGCGTGTGGACTACTTGACCTTGTTGACCAGCTCCTTGAGACCCTTGCCCGGGCGGAACGCCGGAACCTTCGAGGCCTTGATCTTGATCGTGGCGCCGGTCTGCGGATTGCGGCCTTCGCGCGCGGCACGCTTGCGGACTTCGAAGCTGCCGAAGCCGGTGATGTTGATGCTGCCACCCTTCTTGAGTTCCTTGCCGAGGATGCCTTCGGTCGAGAAGAAGAGATCGACGACTTCACCTGCCTGCGCCTTCGACGTATCGAGGGACTTCGCGACGGCCTCGATGAGCTCCATCTTGTTCACGGGATGCTCCTGGATGGGATGAGATGGGACTGGTACACGTCCCGGACCCGATTGGCCCGGACGGGCGAGAATATGGGGACCGTGCGCGAAACTCCGCAAGTTCTGCCAGATTCCGGATTGTAGCTCCCCGGGAGCCCGGTCGCCATCGGCGATCCCGTCATTGACTCTTCGATCGGACCCTGACCTCGTGAATTCAGACCGCCCAGGACGTCTCGAAGTCGTCGCCGGAGTGATGTTCAGCGGAAAGAGCGAGGAGCTCATTCGCCGCGTCCGCCGCGCGCTGATCGCCCGACGCCGCACGCGCGTCTTCAAGTCGCACCTCGACGCACGCTATGAGGGGCTCCAGCGTGTCTCGAGTCACACCGGGATCACCATCGATGCCGTGGCCATTGATCGCGCCGACGAGATCCTGCGTCAGGTCGAAGACCCGAGTCAGGTGGATGTTGTCGCCATCGATGAAGCGCAGTTCCTCGATGCCGGAATCGTCGAGGTCGTCACGCACCTTGCCGAACGCGGCGTCCGCGTGATCTGTGCCGGGACCGACACCGACTTTCGTGGCGAACCGTTTGGAATGATGGGGCACCTCATGGCCATCGCCGAGGAGGTCACCAAGCTGCAGGCCATCTGTGTCATCTGCGGGGACCTCGCGTGCCGCAATCAACGCATCGTCGACGGTGCGCCGGCCGGGTGGAATATGCCGGTGGTCATGGTTGGTGGGACTGAAAGCTACGAGGCGCGGTGTCGACGCTGCTTCGTCGTGCCGCGATTGGATGCGGACCAGGTGAACCTGCTGTGACTCGGGTGATCGGCCTCACAGGGAACATCGCCTCGGGCAAGTCGAGTGTGACCGCCATTCTCCGGCGTCACGGCATGACGGTGATCGATGCCGACGCGATCGTTCACGAGCTGCAACGCCCGGGAACACTGGTCTTCCGGGCGATCGTCTCCCGCTTCGGCGACGGAATCCTTGCGACGGACGGCACCATCGACCGCGCCTGCCTTCGGCAACGGATCCTCCAGAGCGACAGCGCTCGTCATGCCCTCGAGGCCATTGTGCACCCGGCCGTGTTCGAACGCCGTGCAGCGCTCTTGCGTGCCGCGGCCGAGGCCGGTGCACCACTGGTGGTGGTGGATGTGCCACTGCTCTACGAAGCCGACGATCCGCGCCACTACGATGCGGTGATCCTGGTCGATGCCCCACGCGCCGAACGGCGGCGACGCCTGGTCGAGGATCGCGGCCTGGCCCCCGAGGACGCCGACCGCCTGATCGATCTGCAACTCCCCGCTGCGACGAAACGCGCGCGGGCGGATTTCGTGATCGACAACGACGGCACGCGTACCCAGCTCAAGCAGCGGACCGAGCGTGTCCTCCGGCAACTTGCGCCGTGAGACGTCTCTGCTGGGTCGACCGCGAGCCACGCTCGGCCGCGCACCAGATGGCGCTTGACCTGGCCGCGGCACGCTATGCGATCCGGCATGACCTTGCGCTGTTGCGGTGGTATCAATGGGAACGGGACACCTTATCGCTCGGCGCCCACGAAGCGGCGACACGAACGTGGGACCGTGAACGGCTGGAATTGGACGATATCGCGGTCGTTCGACGGCCCACGGGAGGCCGCGGCGTCTGGCACGCCTCCGACGACCTGACGTACGCCTGGACTGGGCCCCTGTCCAATCGTGATTCAGCGCCGAATTTCTACCGGAAACTCCACGAGACGATGGCGGCGGTGCTCCGCACGAACGGCCTCGCGGCAGGGGTACGTGCAGTCGCCGCCGGCCGCGCCGACCTGACCCCCGGCGCCTGTTTTGACCTCAGCATGGGTGGCGAGATCATGGTCAATGGCCGGAAAGCGGTCGGGGCGGCTCAGCGATGCTTCCCGGGTGGCCTGCTCCAGCATGGGGCCATCGCACGCCGGGACCACCGTCCGATGGAAACTCGATACCTCCGGACCCCGCCTCGCCCGGCACGATCGTCGCAGGAGGAGTGGCCAAGTGCCGAGGCGCTCGCGGCAGCGCTAGAGCTGGACGAGATATCCCGGGGTGCTGAGCGTGCCCCCAAGGAGTTGACCGACGCGATCGAGACTGCCAGCGTGGCAGAACTTGATACTTTCAGAGATCAAGACTGGACCTGGCGCCGCTGACCGCCACCCTGGCCCGGAGCACCTCGTGAATCCTGTTCGAACTGTGCATTCCGCCGTCGTGACTGCCTTGCTGGTGGTGCCCAACCTGGTGGCACAGTCACCGGCCGGGACACTCGTCATGCCTATCCGCCAGGAGGCCACCGCCCCGATCCCCTACTTCGGGCCTTCGACCACCGGCAATGCCGACGTCACTGATCAGCTTTTCCTCAGGCTGGCCGCCCTGGGGCCGACCGCGCGGACAAACGGGGACAATGCGATGGTGCCGGAGCTGGCAAGTCGCTGGTCACGGGTCAACACCACGACGGTCGATTTCACGCTCGACCCGCGCGCGCATTGGCATGATGGCACTCCGGTCACCGCACGCGATGTCGTGTTCGCTTGGAACGTGATCCATACGCCGGGGATCGGAGTCGATCTCGGGGCATTCGCCCTGATCAAGACCGTCACGGTCACAGGCAGTGGCCAACTCCGCGTCACCTATACCGAGCCATCGAGTGAGCAGGTATACGTGGCGGGCTTCCTGCTGCAACCGCTCCCGGCCCACCTGCTCGAGCGCATGCCGGCCAACGCGATCGCGGGATCCGACTTTGCGCGGAGCCCGGTCGGCAATGGTCCCTTCCGCTTCGAGCGACGTGTCCCGGGGCGATCGCTCGAACTGCGCGCCGACCCGACCTTCTTCCTCGGCACGCCGGGTCTCAAGCGTCTGGTCTTTCTCTACGTCCCGTCGACCGATGCGCAAGTGAACCTCTTGCTGGCCGGACAGATCGACGTGATGAGCGATGTGCCGGCGACGGCGCTCGATCGCATCGCGAAGCAGGGGAGCTTCCACTTCGTGACGGCGCCGGGCAACCCCGTGACCTACATCCTGTTCAACGCGAAGGTCCCAGGCGACCCAACTCGGGCACATCCGATTCTCTCCGATTCCCTCACCCGACGTGCGTTGGCGCTGAGCGTCGATCGCGCCGCAATCGCGCGCCAGGCCTTTGGTCCCGGCGTGCAGACCCCCCTGGCGCCGCGCTCGCAGGCGTGGTTCTGGCTCGGTGGCGCGATGGATCCCGGCAATGCTGACACCAGCCGTGCTCGGGCCCTCTTTCGATCTGCCGGTTGGCAGGACCACGACGGCGATGGCATCCTCGATCGTGATGGCACGCCGCTCGAGCTCGGGATCATTTATCCGGTGCAATCGAGTGTGTTCAGTGCGATTGCCGTGCAGCTGCAGCAAACATGGCGGACGATGGGCGTGCAGCTCGACCTCGAGCCGATCGATGGCCCGGTGTGGCTGGAACGACGGCGGGCCGGACGGTTCGACATTGACATCGCCAATGCGAATCAGGATCCCTCACCCTCGTCGCTCGCGCAGAGTTGGTCGTGCGCCTCGGCGGCCCAGGTCGGATCGAGCAACGTGGGCCACTGGTGCGATCCCGAATTCGACCGACTTCGTCATCTGGCGCCCACCCTCGCAGATCCGGCCTCCGGGTTCCGGGCGGCGCTGGCGCGCATGGCCGCGTGGCAACCCGCGATCGTCGCGGCGGCACCCGTCAATCGTATCGCGGTGCATCAACGATTCGAGCATGTGATCGTGCGGCCGAGCAAGGCGTGGACATCGCTGTGGCAGTGGCACGTGAAGGCCGACGCCATGCTACCCCGCGATCGCTAGCATGCTCCGATGGGTCGTGCGCCGACTCACCAGCGCGGGGCTCGTGATGGTCATCGGCATCGCCGTGCTGGTGGCGCTTGTCCATTCCCTGCCCGGTGACCCCCTCACGGCGATCGTCGGTGACCGTGCACTCGATCCGGCGAGTCGGCGCGTGATGGAGCATGATCTCGGTATCGGACGTCCGTTGCCGGTCGTGATCACTGCGTACTTCCAGAACGCGCTGCATGGCGACCTCGGCACCTCGCTCGCCGAGCGACGCCCAGTCACCACGATCCTCGCGGAGCGACTCGGCCCGACCCTGCTCCTCGGTGGACTCACCCTGCTGGTGGACTTCACGCTCGGATTGCTGCTCGGCGTGTGGAGTGCCCTGCATCCGAGATCTCGACTCGCACGCTTGCTCGACACGCTCACACTGGCGACGTACACGGTGCCCGGGTTCGTCATCGGACTCGTGCTGATCTGGTGGTTCGCCGTGCATTGGCACTGGTTCCCCCCCGCCGGCATCGCCGATCCGCTGCTGCCGATCGATGCCGGGATCACTACCGTTGCGATCGATCGACTGCGTCACCTTGCGCTGCCGCTCGCCACCATGGTCCTCGCCACGATCGCCGTCCCGATCCGGCAGCAGCGAAGCGCGGTCCTGGCTTCCATGAGCCGACCCTGGGTCACGGCCGCACGGGCACGCGGCGTCAGCGCTCGACGCACAACGTGGCATCACATCTGGCGACCGGCACTCACACCAGTCATTTCGCTCCTCGGATTGTGGCTGCCGATGCTCGTCTCCGGCGCCGTCTTCGTCGAGACGGTCTTCGCCTACCCGGGCATCGGCGCGCTGCTCGCGAACGCCACGTCCCAGCGTGATATCCCGGTCGTGATCGGTGCAGGCGTCGTGCTCGTGGTCATGGTCCAGGTTGGATCACTGGTGGCCGACATCCTCTATCGCATCGTCGATCCGATCCAGCGGGAGATGGCGTGAGATCCAGACATCTGGCGATCGGGCTCGTGGTGATACTCGCCGCCCTGACGATCCTCGCTCCCCAGATTGCCGGCGATCCGTACGCCGCCGGACTCGATGGGGCCCGCCTCACCGCCCCGTCGTGGCACCATCTCCTCGGGACCGATCAATTCGGACGCGACGTCCTCGCCCGACTCGGCCACGGTGCCCAACTCTCGCTTGGGATCGCGGCCATGGCGATCGGTCTCGCCGCACTCCTCGGACTGTTGTTCGGCGTCGTGGCGGGTGGGACGCACGGTCCGGTCGCCGCGGTGCTCTCCCGAGTGATCGATCTCGCGCTTGCGTTGCCACGCGTCGTGGTGGTGCTCGTGCTGGTCGCCGTGCTCGGCGCGCTCGGCCCGGTCGGACTCGGGCTCGTCCTCGGTGCCACTGGTTGGCCGGGGATTGCCCGGCTGACACGAGGCGAGGCCCTGATGCTCCGTCACGC
>JBBSPX010000059.1:0-15048 GCA_038258395.1 Gemmatimonadales bacterium
CGCCGCCACGGCAGGCAAGTTCACCAACCCGTTCCTGCAACAAGATCCCTCCACCCGCGCGCGGCGCCTCGCGCGCGCGCGGGTGTCGGATCTCGTGGTGTATCACCCCGAGAAGCGCCAACGTGGGCTTGCCGATGGCAACCTGAAGGATCTCTTCGGCGAAGAGATCCGGAAGAGCTGGGAGGAGTACACCGAGCAGGTCGGCGAGGAGATTGCGCGCACCACGCCGTATTTCACGGAGGCCCTCAACGAGATCCTCGCCGAGGGTCGCACCCTCTTCGGTTGATCGGAACCGGACGCACGGGAGAGGTTATCTTTCCACCTTGTAGACGGGCCGTTTGCCATCGCCACACTGGCGGATCGGCAGGCGGCCCGCCGCTTCATCGGATGGGGAAGAGATGAGCACCAGTCTGGCCGAGTCAGTGTCCACCCTCCGGGAGCGCTTGGTGGAGCTCCGGAGGTTCCTTTGACCTGGAACGCAAGCAGGCGCGGCTGAAGGACCTCGAGGCGCGTCAAGGCGATCCCGCCTTCTGGGCCGACAGTGAGCGCGCCCGGGAGCAGGTGCAGGAGATCAAGACGCTGAAGGGATGGGTGACCCCCTACCTCGCACTCGAAACGCGCTTGGGCGATGCGGCGAGCATGGTTGAATTGCTGGAGGTGGAACCCGACGCTGCGCTGGATGCCGAACTTCAGGGCGAGATGACCGAGGCCACCGCACTGGTCGCCAGACTCGAGCTGCAGACCATGCTCCAGGGTGATGACGATGGTCGCGATGCCATCCTCACGATCCACCCCGGTGCCGGTGGGACCGAGTCCCAGGACTGGGCGGAGATGCTCATGCGGATGTACGCGCGGTGGGCGGAACGGAAGGGATTCCAGGTCACCGTACTCGACCTCATGGAGGGCGAGGAGGCCGGGATCAAGTCGGCCACCATCGAGATCAAGGGCGAGTATGCCTTTGGATTCCTCAAGGCGGAGAAGGGCGTCCACCGCCTGGTGCGCATCTCGCCCTATGACTCCCAGAAGCGCCGGCACACCTCGTTCGCCTCGGTCTTTGTCTATCCCGACATCGACGACACCATCGAGGTGGATCTGCGCGACGAGGATATCGAGATGGACGTGTTTCGCGCCTCTGGTGCCGGCGGTCAGCACATCAACAAGACCTCCTCCGCAGTTCGGCTCCGGCACTTGCCGACCGGTCTCGTCGTCTCCTGTCAACAGGAGCGCTCGCAATTCAAGAACCGCGATGTGGCCATGAAGATGCTTCGGGCCGCGATCTATCAGAAAATGCTCGATGAGCAGAATCTGGCGAAGGATGCGCTTGAGGCCACCAAGTCCGACAACTCCTTTGGCAACCAGATCCGATCGTATGTCTTCCAGCCGTACACGATGGTCAACGATCACCGTACCGAGCGGAAGGTGACCGATGTGCAGGCGGTCATGGATGGCGACCTGGACGAATTGATTGGCGCCTATCTGCGCGAGTATGGAGCACAGGCGTCATGACCACCGACCCGTTGCTCGAACGCGGCTACCTCGAGGAGGGCCGGCGCGAACGCCGCGATGCCGTCGCGGCACTCGGGATCCCCACGTCGGCCTACCGCTTCGGTCGATCGCACACGAGCGCCCAGGTGCACCAACTCGACGAATGGGTCACCGAAGCGGATGGGGAGGCTGTCTCCGTCGCGGGCCGCATCGTCGCGTGGCGCGGACAGGGCAAGACCGTGTTTGCGCACCTCGAAGATGCCAACGGACGCGTGCAACTCTACCTCCGTCGCGATGCGCTCGAGGCGGCATGGCCACTCGTGCAGTTGCTTGATCTCGATGATCACATCGGTGTGGCCGGTCCGCTGTTCCGCACCCGCACGGGTGAGATCACGATCCGGGTCCACTCGGTCACGTTGCTCGCGAAGTCGCTACGACCGTTGCCGCGCGGGAAGACCGAGACGCTCGACGATGGCACCGCCGTGACGCACGGCGGGCTCGTCGATCCGGAGGTGCGCGACCGTCAGCGGTACGCCGATTTCGCGGTGCATCCGGAACTGCGCGAGACGTTCCGCCTCCGTGCCCGGGTGATCCGATACATTCGCGACTTCCTCGACGCGCGAGGCTTCCTCGAAGTCGAGACCCCGATTCTCCAGCCGCTGTACGGCGGCGCGGCGGCGCGACCGTTCGTGACGCACCACCACGCCCTGGACATGCCACTGTATCTCAGGATCGCCGACGAGCTCTACCTCAAGCGCCTGATCGTCGGCGGGTTCGATCGGGTCTACGAGATCGGACACGACTTCCGGAACGAAGGCATGGACCGCACCCACAATCCTGAGTTCACGATGCTGGAGTGGTACGAGGCGTATGCCGACTATCACGACATCCTCGACGCATTCGAGGAGTTGCTGAGCGGCCTCGTGCACACCATCACCAACGGAACCTCCCTGACGCGTGGCGACGAGGAACTCTCGTTTGCGCGTCCGTTCCGGCGGGTGTCGTTTGTCGAGGGAGTCCTCGAGGCGACCGGGATCGATGTTCGAGAGGCCAGCGAGACGGCCATGCGACAGTGGCTCATCGATCACGGCGGCGATGCGGGCGAGATGGCCGGGTTGAGTGGCGGACGCTTGCTCGATGCGCTGTTCTGCCAGTCGGTCGAGCCGACGCTTCGTCAGCCGACCTTTGTGCTCGATTATCCCCGTGCCTTGTCGCCGCTTGCACGGCTGCACCGCGACGATCCGCGCCTCACCGAGCGATTCGAGTTCTTCGTCCAGGGTCGGGAACTGGCCAATGCATTCAGCGAGCTGAACGATGCCGACGACCAGCACGATCGGTTCCTCGATCAGGCACGGCAACGCGACGCGGGTGACGACGAAGCCCAGCAGTTCGATGCTGACTACATCCGCGCCCTCGAATACGGGATGCCACCGACCGGTGGGATCGGGGTCGGTCTCGACCGCCTGGTGATGCTCCTGTCCGGCCGTGACGCCATCCGTGACGTGCTGCTCTTCCCGGCGATGCGCCCGGAAGCGCAGGGCCGGCCGTCCAGCGAGTCGTGACGTGAACTGGTGGCCGAGCCCGCTCGAACGCCTCATCGCGATGCGCTATCTCCGTGGCCAGCGAGGCACGCGGACCGCATCGCTGCAGACCATCGTCGCCATCGCGGGGATCACCGTCGGCGTGGCGGCGCTGATCGTCGTGCTCGGGGTGATGAACGGACTGCGTGATGACCTGCGTGATCGCATTCTGGTCGCCTCGCCGCATATCCGCGTGCTCACCTTCGGGGACGATCTCCGGATCCCCGACTGGGAGAATGCGCTCACGCACGTCCGCAAGATTCCCGGTGTCGTGGCGGCTGCACCAGAGGTCATCACGGGGACAGTCGCCACCAACTCCGCCGGCTACCCCGAACTGGCAAAGGTCGCCGGTCTCGAGGTCGGGGTCGGGACCCGCGACATCACCGGGCTCGACAGTGCCATGGTCGAGGGCTCGCTCCACGTCGCCATCGCCCCAGGTGATTCGGTCGACGGCAACGTGGTGCTTGGCGACCGGCTCGCCTCGAAATTGAGCGTGCATGTGGGCGACGAACTGCTCTTGGTCTCGCCGCGGTCGGCCCATCGCTCCCGGATCACCGGAGGCTATTCCCCGCAGTACTGGAGTGCCCGAGTGACGGGGATGTTTCGCACCGGGATGTTCATCTACGATGACGAATTCATGGTGATGGACCGTGCGAGCGCACAGCGCTTCGCGGGGATCGGCGACGATGTCTCCGCCATCGCGGTCAGGGTCAAGGATCCGGACCAGGCACCCGCCGTCGCCGAGTCGATCATGGCCGACCTCGGCTATCCCTACCGAGTCGAGACCTGGCAGGTCCAGAACGAATCGCTCTTCAAGGCGCTCCAGCTCGAGAAGCTCGGCATGGGGCTGGTCATCTTCTTCATCATGATCGTGGCAGCATTCAACATCGTCGGCACCCTCACGATGGTCGTGACCTTCAAGACACGTGAGATCGGCATCCTGCAAGCGATGGGGATGCCGGGACAGAGCATTGCGCGGATCTTCCTCGCGCAGGGTGCCTTCGTGGGCATCGTCGGCACCACCCTCGGCATGCTGCTCGGGCTGCTCCTCGCCTATGTCGGGTCGGGATTCATTTCGCTGGACCCCTCGGTGTATTTCATCGATCACCTGCCGATCCGGGTCGAGGCGCTTGACGTGGCCATCATCGCGGCGGCCGCAATCGGACTCGCCGTGGTCGCCGGCTTCCATCCGGCCCGCCGTGCGGCGCAACTCACGCCCGTTGATGCGGTGCGGGCCGAATGAGTGCCGTCCTGCAGGCACATGGCCTGACGCGCCAGTTCACCGGTGGCGATGGCCGGAGCTTCACGATCCTGCGCGAGCTCGACCTCGAGGTCGCCAGTGGCGAGTTCGTCGCCATCGTCGGCGCGAGTGGCTGTGGCAAGAGCACCCTCCTGCACCTGCTCGGGGGACTCGACCGCCCCGACCAGGGGCGAGTGCTGGTCGAGGGACAGGACCTCGGCACCCTCCCGCCGCCCCAGCTCGCCGCACTCCGGAACGCGCGCCTGGGATTTGTGTTTCAGTTCCATCACCTCCTTCGGGATTTCACGGCGCGCGAGAACATCATGATGCCGCTGCTCATCGGGGGGGGGAGTCACGCTGAGGCGGGGCAGCGCGCCGATCAGTTGCTGGACATCCTGGGCCTCACCGCACGGGCCCATTCGCGCACACCCCTCCTCTCCGGTGGCGAGCAGCAGCGCGTCGCACTCGGCCGCGCCCTCGCCGTGGAACCCGCCGTGCTGCTGGCCGATGAACCGACCGGAAACCTCGACCCACCAACGGCCACGGTGCTCCACGATCTGCTCGCCACCCTCGCGCGCACGCGCGGCACCGCGACGGTGGTGGTCACCCACAATCGTGACCTTGCGGCACGCGCGGATCGCGTCCTGACGCTCGAGGACGGTCACCTGCGATCTGCCGACGTTGGCGAGATCCTGTGACGACTTGTCAGGATTGCCACCAGCGCGAGGCGGTGCTCCACCTGACCGAGGTCGTGGGTGAGTTGATCACCACCTTGCACCTCTGCGGCCAATGTGCCTCCGCTCGAGGGATCGCCACCGATGCGACCACCACGCCGCTCGGCGCCTTCCTTGCGACCATCTCACCCACGGCGGGGATTCCGGAGCCGCCGAACGGCGAGACTCTGGCGTGTCCCGAGTGTGATGCAACCCTCGCCAGCATCCGGGCATCGGGACGTGTGGGATGTCCCACCTGCTGGGTGGCGTTCGGCCGGCCATTGCGAGAGCTGGTGCGCCGGCTGCATGGCGCCACTCGACATGTCGGGGATCGATACGAGGATCCGGCAATGTTCGCCGACGAACCTGAACGGCAACGCCAGCGGGAGGTCGATCATCTCCGTCGTGCGCTCACATCCGCGGTCGAGGGCGAGGAGTTCGAGGAAGCTGCGGTCCTGCGGGATCGTCTCAAGGCGTTGGAGGGCGAGGGATGAACACCGAGGCACCGGGGTGGCTGGACGCGTCAGGACCGGAGGCCGATCTGGTCGTCTCGACCAGGATCCGCCTGGCGCGGAACCTTGCCGGCCACCGATTTTGGGGCCGGAACGGTTCCGAGGAGCGTGAGGAGATCCTGACCAAGGTGCAGACCGCGGTCGAGGCGATACCCCAGCTCTCCGAGGGCCGCTGGCACCGGATGGACCGGCTCGCGCCGGGGTCGAGACGATGGTTTCACGAACACCAGTTGGTCTCGCGGGAGCACGCCGCCTTGGATCAGGTCGATCATCCCCGGACCGCAGCTGCCCTCCTGGTCGCGGGACCGCAGGCGATCATGGTGAACGAGGAGGACCATCTCCGGATCCAGGCGATGGTCTCGGGGCTCGATCTGGGTCGTTCGCGCACCGTTGCGACCGCTGCGAATCAGGAGCTCGGCGAACGGATTTCCTTCGCCTTCGACCCGGACTTCGGCTATCTTACCGGCTGTCCGACCAACGTCGGAACCGGGCTCAGGGCGTCAGTACTGATCCATCTTCCCGCCCTGGTCGCGACCGGGGAAATTGGAAAAGTCCTCCAAGGCATCGCCCAGATGGGACTGACACATCGGGGCCTGTGGGGGGAAGGGAGCACGGCGGAGGGACACCTCTTCCAGCTCTCCAACCAGACGACGCTGGGCAAGAGCGAGCCCGAATTGATCGACCACCTCGAGTGCGTGGTGCGCGAGGTGATTGGGCACGAACGGCGGGCGCGAACGGTGTTGCGTGGCGTCCCGACCATTGAGGATCGCGTTGGCCGCGCGTGGGGTGTGCTCCGGCATGCCCGGATGCTTCAGGTCGGCGAGATGGTTGATCTGCTCGGGAGCGTGCGCCTCGGGGTTGGGCTCGACGTCCTTCCCGCGGTGCCGATGCACAACTTGAATCGCTTGCTGGTCCTCGGGCAGGATGCGCATTTGGCACGTGCAGGCGACCAGGACGGCGAGGACGTGGATTTGCCGGTGCGCCGAGCGCGCATCGTCCAACAGTTGCTGGATGAGAGGGAATCGGCATGAACGGATACAACTTTACCGATCGGGTGCGGAAGGTGCTTCAGATGGCTCGTGAGGAGGCGGCGCGCCTCCACCACGAGTACGTCGGCACCGAACACATCCTCCTCGGCTTGATCCGCGAGGGTGAGGGTGTGGCAGCGGCCGTCCTCACCAACCTCGGCGTCGATCTTGATGACGTCCAGCAGAAAATCGAGGAGACGGTGAAGAAGGGGAAGGCCGCCGCAGCGACCGGCCCCGAATTGCCGTACACGTCACGCGCCAAGAAGGTGCTCGAACTCGCCATGATGGAGGCGCGCGAACTCAGCCACTCCTACGTGGGAACGGAACACCTGCTGTTGGGGCTCCTGCGCGAGGAAAAGGGCATTGCCGCCCAGGTCCTGACCGACGCGGGGGTCACGCTCGAACAGGCTCGTGCGGAGACGCTGCGTCTGCTCGGGAGCGATGTCAATCCCGCCACACCGGGGGTGAGCCCGGTCACCAGCAACGCCGGTCCGCAATCGGTCCCGCCAAAGGCCGAGAAGAAGTCCAAGACACCGGCGCTTGATCATTTTTGCCGCGACCTGACCACGCTTGCCGCCGATGGCGCCCTCGACCCGACCATTGGACGGGCCGAGGAGATCGAGCGTGTGATGGAGATCCTTGCCCGTCGGAAGAAGAACAATCCGGTGCTGATTGGCGAACCGGGTGTCGGCAAGACCGCAATCGTCGAAGGGCTCGCCCTGCTGATTGCCAGCGGCCAGTGCCCCGACGTGCTCCATGATCACCGGGTCCTCTCACTCGATATGGCGGCGGTCATCGCCGGGACCAAGTACCGTGGTCAATTCGAGGAACGCCTCAAGGCCGTGATGAACGAGATCGCGCAGAGCAAGAACGTGATCCTGTTCATCGACGAGCTGCACACGCTGGTCGGTGCCGGTGCCGCCGAAGGCGCGATCGATGCCTCGAACATGCTCAAGCCGGCGCTCGCGCGCGGTGAATTGCAGTGCGTCGGGGCTTCGACCCTGAACGAGTACCGGAAGTACATCGAGAAGGACGGTGCGCTCGAACGCCGGTTCCAGACCGTGGTGGTCGAACCGCCGAGTATCGAGGAGACCGTGGAGATCCTGAAGGGGCTGCGCCCGAAGTACGAGGAGCACCATCGTGTGAGCTTCCCGGACGAGACGCTTCAGGCCGCCGCGGATCTGTCGGAACGGTACATCACCGACCGGTTCCTGCCGGACAAGGCGATCGATGTGATCGATGAAGCGGGGGCACGTGCGCGGCTTGCGTCACAGCACCCGCCGGCCGAGGTCGGTGAGCGGAAGGCTGAACTCGAGGCCGTCACGGCCGAGAAGGAAGAAGCCGTTCGCGACCAGAATTTCGAGAAGGCTGCCGCGCTCCGGGACCGCGAGCGCGAGTTGCAGGTGCAGATTCGTGCCATCCAGGTGGACTGGGAAAAGGAACGACAGACGCGTCGACCCGTGATCGATGAGGAAGCGATTGCCTTCATCGTCGGCCGGTGGACCGGCATCCCGGTCACTCGGCTCCAGGAAGCGGAGGCCTCGCGCCTGCTGCGGATGGAGGACGAACTCCACCTGCAGGTCATCGGGCAGGACGAGGCGATTCGCGCGGTGTCACGGGCGATTCGCCGTTCGCGGGCCGGCCTCAAGGATCCCGCGCGGCCGATCGGCTCATTCATCTTTTCTGGCCCCACCGGGGTCGGCAAGACCGAGCTCGCGCGCGCGCTCGCCAAGTTCCTGTTCAGCGATCCCACCGCGCTGGTCCGCGTCGACATGTCGGAGTACATGGAGAAGTTCTCGGTCTCGCGCCTGATCGGCGCGCCGCCGGGCTACGTCGGCTATGAGGACAGCGGGACGTTGACCAAGGCGATCCGGCGGAAGCCATACAGTGTGGTGTTGCTCGATGAGATCGAGAAGGCGCACCCCGACGTCTTCAACCTCCTCCTGCAGGTCCTCGATGAGGGTCATCTCACGGACAATTATGGTCGGGTGATCGACTTCAAGAACACCGTGGTGATCATGACCTCGAACGTTGGCGCACGCGAGTTGATGCAGGGGAAGTCGCTCGGCTTCCATTCCGAGGACGGATCGCGGCGATTCGAACGAATGAGCGAGACGGTCAAGGAGGAGATCAACAAGGTCTTCAATCCGGAGTTCCTCAACCGGCTGGATGAGGTGATTGTCTTCCACCCATTGGAGAAGGAGCACATTGCCCAGATCGTCACCATTCTGCTCCGCGACATGGGACGACGCATCGGGGATCATGTGCAGCTTACGGGCGGCGCGATCGATTTCCTGGTCGAGCAGGGGTACGATCAGGCGTTCGGCGCCCGTCCGCTCAAGCGAGCCATCCAGCGCTGGATCGAGGACCCGCTGAGCGAGCGCATTCTCGCTGGCGACCTGACTGTGGGGGAGGAGATCGAGGTCGATGTCTCCCCCGAGGGAGACAAGCTCGACTTCCGGGCCCTGTCGAGGAGTGCCACCTGACGTTGACCGTGCCCTCTGAAGTGGTTTCCACCTTGCGCCGCTGGCCCCTGTACCTGTTGGTTGTCTTCGGCCTTGTGGGGGGGGGCGTAACGGCCGCTCCACTCGCCGCCCAGGATCAGCCCGCTGCCGCCACGTTCCCACGCGTCGACAGCATCGCCGTCGAGGGGAATGCCCGACTGTCGAGCGAGCAGATTGCGTCCTTTGCCGGCATCGTGCTCGGCACCGAGGTCACGTTCCGCGATGTGCAGCGCGCCATCAAGACGCTATTCGCCACCGGTCAGTTCGACGACGTGCGGATCGAGCAGCGTTCCGATTCAAGCCGCGTCATCCTGCTGATCGTCGTGGTCGAGCGCCCGGTACTGCGGGGCTGGACCCTGACCGGGCCGGAGAAGCTCTCGATCCGCGATGTGCGCGACCGGGTCGGCCTCGTGGAGGGCCGCCCGCTCGATCGCGCGGCGCTGACGCGATCGGCCTTCGCCATCGATTCGATGTATCGGCACGAGGGCTATTACGGCGCACGCGTGGCGACGCGCACCGATCCCACCGACGACGGTGGGGTGCGTGTCGCCATCACGGTCGAGGAGGGCAATCGCGTGGCAATTGCCCAGGTGGACATCGACGGCAACACCACCTTCACCGACGACCAGATCGTCGGCGCGATGTCGTCGAAGCCGGAGGGCTTCTGGTGGTTCCGGCCGGGCAAGTATGAGGACGATCGCGTCGCCAACGACATTCGCGAGCGCCTGCCCAACTGGTACGGCGACCGGGGATTCGTTGATTTCCAGGTCACCAATGACACCCTCATTCCCGATCCGGGGAACGGCAAGGCGCTCCTGCGCCTCACGGTTGACGAGGGTCGCCAGTACCAGATCGGCAAGGTCGAGGTGGTCGGGAACTCGCGCTACTCCACCGAGGAGATCGAGCGGCTGTTCCGCTTTCTCTTGCCGGGGGAGTTGAACAGCGGCCTGGATCTCAAGCGGAGCTTCAATCGGGGCGAATGGCAGCAGGCCCGGACCCGCGTCGAGAACCTCTACCAGACCAGTGGCTATGTCACGGCCCAGATTGTCGCGGAGGAATCGCGGCGCACCGAGGTCACGGATTCCCTCCCGTTGCTCGACCTGCGGATCAGCATTCAGGAAGGTCCGCCCGCGTATGTGAACACGATCGCGATCGTCGGCAATGATGTCACACACGAGCGCGTGATCCGTGAGGCGATCGTCATCACCCCGGGCGAGTTGTTCAATCGCGATCGGCTGCTGCGCTCGTACAACAACATCCAGAACCTGAACTTTTTCGAACAGCCGATGGCGATTCCGGGTCTCGAGTTCACTCCAAGTGGTGACGTCAACATCACGTTCACGGTCCAGGAAAAGCGCACCGGCAATATCAATTTCGGCGCCTCGATCGGGCAGGGTACCGGACTGGGGGGATTCCTCGGACTCGAGGAGCCGAATCTGTTCGGGCGCGGGAAGCGCGGTCGCTTGCAGTGGCAGTTCGGCACGAACATCAATGACTTTCAGCTGAGCTACTCCGATCCGGCGATCCAGGGGAGCCGGATTTCCGGGACGGTCTCGATTTTCTCGTCGCGCCAGCGGTTCATTGTTGGCGATCTCGGAAGGCGCCAGCAGCAGGGTGGCTCCCTCCAGATCGGCTTGCCGTGGCTGGGATCACGCTATTCCCGGGTGTTCGCCTCGTACGGATTCCAGCGGATCAACTACTCCGAAGGCTCCGCGGCTTTGCAGCAGCGATTCAACTGCGCGCCCTGTTCGCGGTCGACCATCGGACTGACGTTCCTGCGGGATAGCCGCATCGGGCTCCCGTTCCCGGTGAACGGCTCCCTTGTCACGGTGGGCGTCGAGCAGAATGGTGGGATCCTCGGCGGGACCGGCGATTACCAGAAGCTTGATCTCGAGAGCCGGTGGTACACGCCGATCGGCCAACTGGGTGGCGACAACCAGTTCGGCGGCGGGGTGACCTTCACGCTCGGGATCACGGCCAAGTCCGGCTTCATCACCGGTAACCCCGGTGGGTTCTTCACTGAACTGTACTCGCTTGGCGGGGTGCAGTACGGCATTCCGCTCCGCGGCTACGGCGAATTCTCCGTGACCCCGGGCGGGTTTGATCCGACCGCCGCCACGAACACGGCGAGCGCCTTCGCGTTCGGCAAGTCGTATGCAGCCTTCACGGTCGAGGCCGGAGCCAGGCTGTCGCAGTCCCTCTATCTCAGCACGTTCTTCGACGCGGGAAATGTCTACCGAAGTGCACGTGCCTGGGATCCCACTCGTCTATTCCGGGGCGCAGGGGTGGGCGCCGCGTTAGTTTCACCGCTTGGCCCGTTGGGGCTCGATCTTGGCTACGGTTTCGACAAGACCGACCTGCAGGGTCGGCCCGCGCCCGGCTGGCAGTTGCACTTCCGACTCGGGAACTTCTTCTGAGTCCTGGGATCCACCGTTCTTGCTGCAGAGGAATCTTCGCATGACCCGAGTCCGTTCCATTCTTGCCATCCTCGCCGCCGTGGCGCTGGGGATCACCATCACCCCTGCGACCGGCACAGCCCAGTCCAAGGGCGTCGCCTACGTCGCGGTGCAGGCCGTCCTGCAGAATACCCCAGGGTATACCAAGGCCGAGTCCACGTGGACCACCGAGGTCGAGGGGTTCAAGCGTCAGATGACCGAGCTGCAGGGTCGCCTTGACTCCGCGTCCGCGGCGTTCGAACAGAAGTCGGCGATGCTCTCGCCGAGCAATCGCGCCGCGGGGCGCAAGCAGCTCGAGGAGCAGACCACAGCCATGCAGCAGCAGGTGGCCGACCTCAATCAAAAGGCGGGCGAGCGCCAGCGAGAACTCCTCGATCCGATCGAGCAGCGGGTGGTGGCCATCATCGAAAGCCTCCGGGTGGAGGGGAGTTACTCAATCGTCTTCGATGTGAGTGCTCCCGGGTCGAACGTCGTGACCGCAGACAAGTCACTCGATCTCACCCGAAAAGCCATCGATCGATTGACGGCAACCGCCGGATCCTCCGGGAACGACTGAGGCGCGTGACCATCTCCATGCTCACCGCGCAGGCGGCCGCCGACCTCGTCGGTGGCCGCCTGTCTGGTCCCGGGGAGATTCCACTTTCCCGGGCCAGATCGCTGGCGCTTGCCGGCCCGCAAGACGTCGCGGCGTGCTCCTCGGCACGGTGGGTCGAGGCGATGGCCGCTTCCACCGCCGGTGTCGTGCTCGTCTCTGCGGAGCTGGAGCATGCGGCCGGGCCACGCACTCGCATCGTGGTATCCGACCCGATGCGGGCGATCGCTATCCTCGCCGGAGCACTGCACGACAGTGTCGAGTCGGCACCCGACATCGACACATCTGCCCACCTCGGCCGTGGTGTCGCGCTCGGCCACGATGTCAGCATCGGTGCCTGCGTGGTGATCGGCCCTGACGTCGTCATCGGCGACGGCTGCCGGATCGGCCCCCATGTCGTGCTGGAGCGCGGAGTCATCCTGGGCCAATCCGTCCGTCTCGACCCGCGCGTGGTGGTCCACGAGGGCTCGGTGCTCGGCGATCGGGTTTACTGCCAGACGGGTGCGATCGTGGGGAGTCCGGGATTCGGCTTCCTCTCGTCCGACCGTGGCCATGAACGGGTGCCCCAGGTCGGTGGCTGCCGCCTGGGCGACGATGTCGAGATCGGTGCTGGCACCTGCATCGACCGTGGCTCCCTCGAGGATACCGTCGTTGGCCGCGGCACCAAGATCGACAACCTTGTCCATGTGGGCCACAACGTCCGCATCGGCGAGCACTGCCTCGTGATGGCAGGTGTCGGGATTTCCGGGAGCACCCGAATCGGCGATCGGGTGGTCTTGGCCGGGCAGGCTGGCCTGGTCGGCCACATCGAAGTGGGCGACGATGCCCGCATCGGTGCGCAGGCTGGTGTGATCGCCTCGGTGCCGAGTGGCGCGGCCGTCTCCGGCTATCCCGCCAGGACACACCGCGACTTCCTCCGAGCCCAGGCCACCCTGTACCGCCTCACATCCCTCCTGCCCACACTCGAACGTCTTGCCCGGGATGCCGATGCCTAGGCGGACTATCGCACGCGCGGTCACGGTCACCGGTGTCGGTCTGCATACCGGCCGACCAGTCGCCGTTCGACTGGTCCCTGCGGCGTCCAGCGCCGGGATCCGCTTTGTGCGGACCGATCTCCCGGACGCCAAGCCGATCCCGGCTCGGACGCATGCCGTGAGTGCCACCGAGCGCCGGACGGCGATCGGTCCGGAGGGTGGGGAGGTCCAGACGGTCGAACACCTGATGGCCGCTGTCTACGCGGCGGGGATTGACGATCTCCGCGTGGAAGTCGATGCGCCGGAGTTGCCCATTGGGAATGGTTCATTCTCACCGTGGGTCGACGCGCTCGAGGAGGCGGAGATCACCGAGCAGGAAGGGAGTCCCGCTCGGATCGTGGTGCGGCGCCCCTTCACCGTCCGGGCCGGTGACGCGCAGTATACGGTGGTGCCGGGCGCGGGACTCTGCATCACGGCGACGATCGAGTGGGCCCATCCGCTCATTGGTCGGCAATCGCGTCAGATTGCGATCACCGGCAATACCTTTCGTGACGAGATTGCCGAGGCGCGGACGTTCGGATTCGTCCATGAGGTTGAGGCGCTGCGGGCACGCGGGCTGTTGCGTGGGGCCACCGGCGACATGGCGGTGGTGCTGTCCAGCACGGGCATCGAATCGGGAGCACTGCGCTGGCCCGATGAATTCGTGCGTCACAAGATTGGCGATGTGGTGGGCGATCTCGCCCTCCTCGGCGCCAGGCTGGAGGGACATATCATGGCCGAACGACCAAGTCATCAGGGGAATGTCGAACTCGCAAGTGCGCTCTCTCGACAGGCAGATCGCATCGACCCGAGCGCGCTCGATGTGACCCGCATCATGCAGGTCATGCCGCACCGATATCCGTTCCTGCTCGTGGACCGGATTCTCGAGATCGAGGCGGGCAGCCGGCTGACGGCGCTCAAGAATGTGACGATCAACGAGCCGTTTTTCCAGGGGCACTTCCCGGGCCATCCGATCATGCCTGGGGTGCTCATCGTCGAGGCGATGGCCCAGGCGGGTGGCATGCTGTTGATGGATCACTTCGACGATCCGGAATCGAAGGTGGTCTACTTCATGTCGATCGACGGCGTCAAGTTCCGGAAGCCCGTGGTGCCCGGAGATCAACTCCGGTTCGAGCTCACGATGCTGCAGTTCCGCGGTCGACGCTGCCGCATGCGCGGCGAAGCGTTCGTCGACGGGCAGATCGTCTGTGAGGCGGAAATGATGGCGAGCGTGGTGGATCGGTGACCCGCGACATCCACGCCACCGCCCTGGTCGACACCTCAGCCGTACTCGGGCAAGGTGTCGAGATCGGACCATTCGCCATCATCGGCCCGCAGTGCATCCTTGGTGACGGCGTCCGCATCGCGGCACGGGCGACACTCGAATGCAATGTGCGGCTGGCGGCAGAGGTGCAGGTCGGCTGCGGCTCGATCCTGGGTGGAGCGCCGCAAGACCTCAAGTTCGGGGGTGAAGAGACGTGGGTCGATGTTGGTCCTCGGACGATCGTGCGCGAGTACGCCACCATCAATCGCGGCACGCGTGCGACCGGATCGACCACGATCGGTGCCGACGGATTCATCATGACCTACGTCCACGTGGCGCATGACTGTCACATCGGCGATGGGGTGATCATTGCCAACGGGACCCAACTCGCCGGCCATGTCACCATCGAGGATCGGGCGATTCTGAGTGGACTCGTCGCCGTGCATCAGTTTGTCAAGATTGGCGCCCATGCATTCATCGGGGGCGCCACCCGCGTCAATCAGGACGTGCCACCATACGTCAAGGCCGTCGGCAATCCAGTCGAACTCTACGGCCTCAACTCGATTGGGATGTCCCGGCACGGCATCGCACCGAGCACGGTCGCGGCGCTCAAGCGCGCATATCGGCTGTTCTTCAATTCCGACCTCAACATCGGACAGGC
>JBBSPX010000060.1:0-14754 GCA_038258395.1 Gemmatimonadales bacterium
GCCGCCCGCGCCAAGCACGACCTCCGGCGGCTCGGCGTCGAGGTCCGCGAAAACCTGATGGTGACCAACATCACCGAGACCCATGTGGAGGCGGCGAACTGGCGCATCCCGACGACGACCGTGGTGTGGGCGGCAGGCAATCAGGCCTCGTCGCTCGTCAAGACGCTGGGCGTCGAGACGGACCGGCAGGGTCGCGCCCTGGTGAATGCCGACTGCAGCATCCCGGGCCATCCCGACGTGCTGGTGCTGGGCGACGCGACGGCCTTCCGCGAGGACTCCGGTGTCGGAGAGGTCCCGGGCGTGTCGCCCGCGGCGATCCAGATGGGACGGCATGCGGCGCAAACGATCCTTGGCGACCTGAGTGGCCGACCACGAGCGCCGTTCCGCTATCGCGACAAGGGCCAGCTTGCGGTGATCGGCCGCGGTCGGGCCGTCGGTCGCGTCTACGACAAGATCAATGTGACCGGCGTGCTGGCGTGGTTCGTCTGGGCGGTGGTCCACATCGCCTTCCTGATCGGGTTCCGGAATCGGGTGATGGTCCTGCTGGACTGGAGCTGGGCGTATCTCCGTTACAAGCCCGGTGCGCGGCTGATCACCGGCGAGACCGGTGAATTTGCGGCACGCGTCGAAGGCAGCCGGTGACGGGACCCACGCGCGATGAGATCCGCACCGAAGCGCTCCGGATCGGATTCGCCGCGTGCGGCTTCGCCGGACTCGAGCCGTCGATCCGTGGCGATGCACTCGATGCCTGGCTCGCGGCGGGACACGCCGGCATGATGCGCTACCTCCACCGCCAGAAGAAGAAGCGGAAGCTGCCGGCGAACATCACCCCGGGCGCGCGGTCGGCGGTGGTCCTGCTCGAGAACTACACCGCCCCCCCCCACGAGCGACCGCAGCCCGGGGATCGCTGGCACGTTGCCAGCTACGCCCGCGGGATGGACTACCACCTCGTGACGCATGGGCGATTGCACCAGCTGAGTGAATGGATGAAGGGCCGTGGCGCGGCGTTGGCACATACCTGGATCGACGACAGCCCGGTCCCCGAGCGGGAACTGGCCGAACGGGCGGGGCTGGGATGGATCGGCAAGAACACCATGCTGATCAGTCCGACGATCGGTTCGTGGACCTTCATCGGCACGATCTTCACCTCGCTCGAACTGGCACCCGATCAGGGCGAAGTCGTGGATCATTGCGGCAGTTGCAGCCGCTGCCTCGATGCCTGCCCGACCGATGCCCTGCTCGGGGGACACACGCTTGATGCCACGCGCTGCCTGAGCTACCTCACGATCGAATGCCGCGACGATCCACCGGCCGAGCTGGTGCCGCACTTCGCGGAATGGGCCTTCGGCTGCGACATCTGCAACACGGTCTGTCCCTGGAACATCAAGTTCGCGACGCCGACCACGGTGCCCGAGTTTGCACGGCGTCCGCATCCGGACCGCACCGACCCGGCATATTTCAAGCAGATGAGCGACGCCGACTTTCATCACCAATTCGCCGACACAGCCCTGGCGCGACCCGGACTCGACCGGATGCGCCGCAACGTCCGACTCGCCACGGCGAGCCACGTCGAGGAACCTTGATGTCCACCACCCTGCACTCGATCGCGATCTTCGTCACCGACCTCGAACGCGCTCGGATCTTCTATGAGGAGGCGCTCGAGCTCCCGCTGCACATCCAGGGTGCGTTCGGCTTCCAGTTTCTCGAGCAGGCCCCGCATATCGGCGTCCATCCCGCGACGCATCCCGATGCACAGGCCATGGTCGGGCGGCATACCGGCATCACGCTGGGTCGCGCCAACCTGCTGGCGTTCTGCGTGACGCTGAGTGAGAAGCACGTGACCTTCGTCGCCGAGCCGACGCAGCAGGGATTCGGCATCATGGCGATGGTGGCGGACCCGGACGGCAATGTCCTCGCACTCTGGGAAGACAATGTCACCGAAGCGGACGACGACACATGACCGCTCGGCTCGAACTGCGGAGCGACAACGTCGCCGGTGCGCACCCACGCGTGCTCGAGATGATGGTCGAGGCCAATGGCGGGAGTGGCCCGGCGTACGGGGCCGACCAATGGACCGCGCGGGCCGAATCCTGGTTCCGTGACCAGTTCGGCGGCGACACCGAGTCGTTCCTCGTCTGGAACGGTACCGGCGCCAATGTGGCCAGCCTCCGTGCAATGACGCGGCCGTGGCACGCGGTGATCACCAGCGAGCATGCGCACATCCATGTCGACGAGTGTGGCGCACCCGAGCTGCTCGCTGGTGTCAAGCTGATCGACCTGCCGAGCGCCGATGCCAAGCTGACTCCGGATCAAGTGCGGGAGGCCGGGCTGCATGGCGTGGGGGTCGAGCATCATGTCCAACCGCGGGTGATCTCGCTCACCCAGACGACCGAGTACGGCACGGCCTACAGTGTCGCGGAACTCACTGCGATCTGCGATGTCGCCCACGACACCGGATTGCTGGTGCATGTCGATGGAGCGCGGATCGCCAACGCCGCGGCGACACTCGGCCAGTCGCTTCGGGCCATCACGCGGGATGTCGGTGTCGATGTGCTCTCGTTCGGGCTCACCAAGAATGGTGCGGTGGGTGCGGAGGCGGTGGTCTTCCTGGCGCCCGACCTCGCGCGCGACTTCCGGTACATCCGGAAGCAGGGCACCCAGCTCGCCTCGAAGATGCGCTTCCTCGCGGCCCAGGTGCTGGCGCTCGCGGAGGACGATCGCTGGCTGGCCAACGCGACGAACGCGAATGCCATGGCCGGGCGACTCGCCGATGGGATTCGTGAGCTTCCCGGGGTGACGATCACTCAGCGCGTCGAGGCCAATGCGGTGTTTGCCATTCTCGATGCGGCGACGCATGCCAAGTTCGCGAAACACGCCGACTTCTATGTCTGGAGTGAGTCGACCAACGAGGCGCGATTGATGACGAGTTGGGCGACGACGGAAGCAGAGATCGACGCATTCCTCGAAGCGGTGGCTGAACGATGAACGATCAACGATGAACGATCAACGATGAACGATCGTCTCTCGTTTCTCGTCTCTCGTGTCTCGCCCCGAGTCTTCGGCTGCCTCGCCCTCTTCGTCGGCATCTCGATCCTCGTGGTGAGCGGCGCCTCGATGCCGTGGGACAGCAGCGTGCTGGTTGCCGTGGGACAGGCGCGGACCCCAGACCTGATGAACCTGATGCTGGGCATCACGATGCTCAACGAGGGCGCGATCCCGGTGGTCGCGGCGGTGGGGATGTGCATCCTGCTCTATCGGCTGGGTGGCAAGCGGCCGGCCCTGACGCTCGTCTGGGCGGCGGTGAGCGGTGAACTACTCTATGTCATCCTCAAGGCGGGGTTCCACCGCACGCGTCCCGATCTGATCCCCAAGCTCTCGAGTGGCGGCTGGTATTCGTATCCTTCAGGCCACACCATGATGGCGCCAATTATCTGGTCGCTCGGATTGATCCTGTTGTCGCGGGAGAGGCCCAAGGCGCGAGTGCCGCTCCTCATCGCGGCCACCATCATCCCACCGTTGCTCGCCTGCTCGCGCGTCGAGCTCGGCGTTCACTATCCGACCGACGTGCTCGGTGGGTTGGCGATCGGATTCGCCTGGATGTTCCTCTGGCTCGAGAGATCAAGCGCCGCGTCGACCTCGCGCAGTCCATCCATCACATAGTCGATCCGCTCCGACAACTCGCGCGCCTGGTCGAGGTCGAGTGTGAGCGACCCCGGCACCACCTGCTCGGCATGGAGCCGAAGCAGGCCGAGACGGAGCGTCTCGATCGCACCCACGGCGGCCTCGAGACGATGGCCCCATTCGCCCGGCTCGCCGGCATCGAGTCGGGCACGAGCCACCGTCGCCTCGTGTTCGAGTCGTGCCACCACCGTGGGCAAGTCGTCCAGCCCGGTGCGCTGGGCGCGGGGCAGCGCCTCGAACAGCGTCGCGGTCGCCGAGCCGAGTGCGGCCTCGGTTGGACGCCATGCGCTTTGAACTCGCGCGTGAACAGGGAGTCCGGTCGCAGCGACCTTCGCGAACAACCGATCAACCGGGCCACGCCAGAACCCAACGCGCCCCCGTGCCCAGTGATCCACCGGCTTCACCCGACGACCAGGGATCAGCAGCCCCTTGAGTGCGCCGGCGATGCCCATCAGGGTCGACAACGAGAAGAGCGCGCCCCAGGGAGAGTCGAACAGAAAGTCGCCTTGCACACCGACGGCGAACAGTGACCCTACTGCCACGGCGAACATGCCATACGTGGTGACCCGGACCAGCTTGGCCAGCCAGTGGATCGGCCGCGCGGCATCGAAGCGCATCTCTTCCTCGCGACGCGCCAGCGTGACCTCCGCCGCGTGACGCAGATCCTCCACCGTGGCGCCAGCCTCGATGGCTCGGCGCGTTTCGACCAGGCGCCAGATCGCGTGCCCGATCCATGGCACCGGGATCGCCATCGCGAAGAACGCGAACATGATCACGGCCTGAATCGGCCACCCGTTCACGGTGGCAATCGTATAGATCATGGTCGCCAAGCCGTAGAACATCAGTGACCAGATGACATACAGGCCCTTCATCTCGCGCCCGCGTTCGGCCCAGATGCGCACCGGTACGGGCAAGTCGGTGGTCATCGCCATTGGGGCAGCGAACGCCTCCCCCATCGCCTCTGCATTCGGCCAGCGATGGCCCGGGACCTTGACCAAGGCCCGGTCGACCGCCGCCGCGATACGCGTCGGCACCTCCGGGTGAACCGCCACAAGTGACGGCGGTGGCTTGGTGAAATGCTGGGCGATCTGCTCGCTGGCGCTGCCCGTGAACGGTGTCCGCCCGACCAGCGCATGGAATGCGACCGCGCCCAACGCGTAGAGATCGGCCCGCGGATCGCATGGCTCGCCACCGGCCTGCTCCGGACTCAGGTACTCGGGTGTCCCCTGAATCCGGCCTGGCGCATGTTCGGCATCGACCGATTGCGCGATCCCGAAATCGGTGACCATCGCGCGGCCATCGTGGTCGAGCAGGATGTTGTCGGGTTTGATATCGCGATGAATCACGCCTTGCGCATGCGCGTAGGCGAGAGCCCAGGCGATTTCTCGCACTACGCGCGCCGCGTCCCAGGGCAGCAGCCGCTGCTCGCGACGGAGCCGGGCCCCCAGCGTCTCGCCTGCGACATATTGCATCGCGAAGAAAACGTACGGACCGATCTCCTCCACCGCGTGGATCGGCACAATGTTGGGGTGCGAGAGGCGCGCCGCCATCCGCGCCTCGCTCAGGAACCGCTCCCTGACGACATCGATACTGGCGCGCTCGGGCGGTAGGAGCTTGAGCGCCACCGGGCGATCAAGGCGGACATCCCGGGCGAGGAACACAATCCCCATGCCACCGCGGCCGAGCTCACGCTCGATCGAATACCGACCGGCAATGGCGGCCTGGAAGTCGAAGAGGAGGGTGTCGGGGTCGGCTGGGCGCATCGTTGGAGGAATGTACGGAGTTGCGTCGCGCTTCGTTTCGTGCTGGGACGTCGAACTCGGCGCCCCTAGGCGTGCCGCCGATCAGTCCGGTGCGGACTCACTGCCAAGCGCCGCACCGATCAGGTCGGAGGGCGGGATCACGATCCCTTCGGCGCCGAGCGTTCGGAACAGCTCCCATTGCTTCTGGCGGGCCGGGAGGAGACGCGTACCGGAGTACATCGCGGCCACGAGCAGCATGCCACCGGGTCGCCCCAGATAGCCGACCAGGGTGACGGCGTTGCCGAGTGTCCCGGTCTTGGCGCGGACCACGCCGGCCTCCGGCAGACCGGTGGCGAGGGACTTGAGCGTGCCACTGCCGTTGGCAGGCAACAGCAAGGGGAAATCACGCCCGCCGCTGGTCGCGGGGAAATTTGCGAGGTAGGTCGTGAAGACCAGTGGCGGCACCCGATCGTTGTCCGAGAGCCCACTGCCGTCGACCAGATGGATCCCATCCATCCCGGTCACCTCACGGACATGTCGCTCGAGCTGCTGCGGCGCGTTGAGGGGGCCGCCGGCCCACGCGAGCATCAACTCGGCCCCGATGTTCACCGAGCGCGTGTTGATCTCATGCGCGATCGAGTCGAAGGGTGGTGAGGCGATCTCCGCCAGCACGCGCACGGTGTGGCTGGTGTCTGCCACGGCCGGCGCCTCGGCGTCCCAATCGATCCCCGCCTGCCAGAGCGCCCGCGACCAGACTGCACGGACCACTGCTGTGGGATCATGCGCCACGAAGGTCCATCCCTTGGGCGATCCTGACAGCCCGATCGTTCCCGTGACGATCCAGCCGGACCCCTCCGGTCGTGCGCTCAGCCGTGTCCTGGATCCGGTCACGGTCTTCGCCTCGATCGTCACCAGACCGGCGATGCCACCGGGCACCTCGGTGATCAACACGGCCGGTTCACCGGACTTGGAGCCGGGCGCCACCATGAAGCCAACGACATTTTCATTGAGCGTCACCATGCCGACCGGAGGCGCGAAGTACCGACCTCGGTGACGGGGCGACCACGCGGCCGGATAGCGAGCCGTCGCCTCGCCTACCTGCGTGGTCAGATGGAGCGGACCCGAGAGGTGGCGGACCCCGATGGTGCGAAGCTGGGTGGCGAGAGAGGCGAGCGATGGTCCGGCGACCGACGGCCGCTCGAGGGTCGGGTCACCGTTCAGTTCCAATGCCCAAGTCCCCTGCCAGATGCCGCTATCGCTGTCGAGCGAACCGGTCCCGAGAACTCGGGTGCTCCGGCGGGCATCGGCGCCAACCTTGGTCCGGGCGAAGCCGGTCGTGAGCAGCTTGACCGTCGAAGCCGGGATCATCGGAGTCGTGGCATTGACCGACCAGATGACTTCACCGTGCTGGTTGGCCACCACCACTCCCCATTCTCCCGGCGAGGATCGACGGGCACCGGCATACCACGTTTCAAGCTGATCGCGCAGCGCGGCATCCTGCGCCCGAATCGGGGCAGGATGCACGGCCAGAAGCGCCAGGAAGGTGGCAAGGACCGCGGGGAACCGTCGCATGGGAACTAGAGTACGCAAGGAGCGTGCTGGAAGACGAGGGACGGAGGATGAAGGATGAAGGATCCTTGATCGTTAATCGTTCAGCAGCAGCTTCGCGATCGTCTGCCGCTGCATGTTGCTGGTGCCTTCGTAGATCACGCCGATCTTGGCATCACGGTAGAACTTCTCGACCGGGTACTCGCGAGAATATCCGTAGCCACCGAACAATTCGACCGCCTGGCCGGTGATCATGTTGGCGGCCTCGGAGGCGAAGAGTTTCGCCATGGCGGCCTCGCGGGCGACCGGCATGCCGCGGTCCTTCAGTCGGGCGGCGTTGTAGACCAGCAACCGCGCTGCCTCGAGTTGGAGCGCCATTTCGGCGAGTTGGAACTGGACGCCCTGGAATTCGGCGATCGCCTGACCGAACTGACGCCGTTCCTTGACGTACTTGACCGATGCATCGAGGGCACCCTGTGCCACGCCGATCATCTGGGCGCCGATCCCGATCCGGCCCTCATTGAGGGTCTCAATCGAGACCTTGTAGCCCTTGCCGACTGGCCCAAGGACGTTGGCGGCCGGGACCCGGCAGCTCTCGAGGATCAGTTCGACAGTGCTTGAGGCGCGGATGCCGAGCTTCTTTTCGCGCTTGCCGATGCTGAAGCCCTCGAACTCGCGCTCAACCAGAAAGCCGGTGATGCCCTTGTAGCCCTTCGAATGGTCGACGTTCGCGAAGACGATGAAGATGCCGGCCTCGGCACCGGAGGTGATCCAGAACTTCCGGCCGGTGAGCAGCCAGTCATCGCCGTCTTGCACGGCGCTCGCCTCGAGCGCAAACGCATCCGAGCCCGACGCGGGCTCGGAGAGCGCGAACGCGCCGAGCAGGTCCACCGTCATGCGCGGGAAGTAGCGTGCCTTCTGTTCGTCGTTGCCCCAGCGGAGGAGCGCATTGTTGACCAGAGTGTTGTGCACGTCGACATAGATCGCGGTCGACGCATCGACGCGCGCCAGCTCCTCGATCGCCAGCGTGGCGAAGAAGATCGACCCCTCGGCCCCACCCCACTTCTCCGGCACCTCGATCCCCATCAGTCCGAGATCGAAACAGGCCTGAATCAGTTCGGGCTTCATCACCGACGCCTCGTCCATCTCCGAGACATGCGGGGCCACTGTGGTCTCGGCGAACTCGCGCACGGTCTGGCGGAAGAGCTCCTCCTCTTCGGAGAGCGCAGTCAGCGGCATCGGTGCGTCGACTATCGACATGAATCGGACCCGGTTCGAGTGAGCGGGAAAGCTAACCAGAGGAGAGGATTAAGGATTAAGGATTAAGGATGATCGTTGATCGTTCATCGTTCATCGTTCATCCCCCTGCCCCCAGTACTGCCAACGCCACCGCCACCTTCCCGGCGGGCGCGGCCACTTGCAGTCCGGCCACCCGAGTCCGGATCGCCGCGGCCATTTCCTGGGCAATGAGCGTTCCCTCGGCGAGCGCCGCATCGTTCCCCGACGCACTCGCACGCCGCATCCGGTCGAGCACAGCCGCCGGGACTTGCACCCCGGGTACTTCGTTCGCCAGGAATTCGGCATTCCGGAGTGACAGCAGCGGCCAGACTCCTGCAATGATCGGCACCCCAAATGGCGCGAGCCGGTCGAGACCACGATCGAGTTGCTCGAGATCGAAGACCGGCTGCGTCATCGCAAAGCACGCCCCCGCCTCGGCCTTCCATCGGAAGCGCGCCAACTCACGCTCGAGGTCCGGTGCCGCCGGATTCACGCCGACACCATGCACGAACGCCGGCGGTTGCCCAATGCTGTTACCGCCCGGGTCGAGTCCGCGGTTGAGACGCGCCACGAGATTGGTGAGCCCGATCGCATCGATGTCGAACACCGCGGTCGCATCCGGATACGGTCCCATCTTCGGCGGGTCGCCGGTGACGATCAACAGATTATGGAGCCCCGAAGCCGCCGCGCCCAACAGGTCGGAGAGCATGCCGAGCAGGTTGCGGTCGCGACAGGCATAATGGGGGATCGCCTCGATTCCGATCTCGCGCTGGATGAGCAGCCCCGCGAGGAGCGCCGACATCCGACTTTGGGCGCGCGGACCATCGGGGATGTTGATGGCATCGACACCGGCCGCCGCAAGGACGCGTGCCTGCTCCAGCATCGGCGCCGGGTCAACACCACGGGGGGGGACAAGTTCGACCGACGTGACGAACTCGCCGCGCGCCAGCCGGGCACCGAGCCGAGATCGCTCGGCAAGCGGTACAGGCTCGACCGCCGAGTCCGGAATAGGGGGGGGGGATGAGACACCTGAGATCGGTCGCGCGGCATGCGTGCTGCGGACGAAGCGACGGATCGAGGCAATGTGCTCGGGCGTCGTGCCGCAGCAGCCACCCACCAGGCGCGCGCCGGCCTCGACCATCCGCCGAGCATACTCGCCGACGTACTCAGGACTGGCGACGTAGATCTTCCGGTCACCCACGTCGCGAGGGAGGCCGGCATTCGGTTGTGCGCTGAGCGGGACACTGACCACGGCCCGCAAGCGTTCGATGCCGCCGAGCACCGCCTGCGGACCGGTCGAGCAGTTGATGCCGATCGCATCGGCTCCCGCGGCCTCGAGTGCCGGACCAAAACGCTCCGGCGCCGTGCCGAACGCCGTCTGACCGTCGAGGCCGACCGCAACCTGGGCAATGATCGCGCGGTCGGTCCGGGCGCGGACCGCACGAATCGCGGCGATGAGCTCGTCGATGTCCGAGAATGTCTCAAGCACGAATCCGTCGACGCCGCCGGCCAGGAGGCCATCAATCTGCCGGCCGAAGGCCGCCACCGCCTCGTCGAGTCCGAGCTCACCGAACGGCTCCAGGCGCACGCCGAGTGGGCCGATGGCCCCCAGCACCACGACGCTGTCGCCCGCGGCGCTCCTGGCGACGTGGGCGGCGGCCGCGTTGAGTGTCTCGGTCGCGGCGGCCAGCCCCCACGCCGCCAACTTGATCGGGTTCGCGCCGAAGCTGTTGGTCTCGATCGCTTCGGCACCCGCCGCGACATACTCGGCGTGTATCGTCCGCACCATGTCAGGCCGACGCGCGGCAAGCTCGTCGAAGCAGGTGGAGGGGCCAGCCCCACGATGGTGGAGCAGTGTTCCCATGGCCCCATCGAGCACGTGCGCCTCACCGTCGTCGAGCAACTCGCGCAGCGTCGGCATCAGCGGCTCCCCCGCGTGTAGCCAAGATTGGCCCCCAGCCATCGCTCGGCGGTTGTGATATCCCAACCACGTCGTGCGGCGTAGTCAGCCACTTGGTCGCGATCGATCCGTCCCACGCCGAAGTACCGTGCTTCCGGTCGCCAGAAGTACCAGCCGCTCACGGACGCACCGGGCAACATGGCGAAGTGCTCGGTCAAGGTGATCCCGGCACGTGATTCGGCTTCGAGGAGGTCGAACAGGGTTCGCTTGACGGTGTGGTCGGGGCAGGCGGGATACCCCGGCGCCGGCCGAATGCCTTGATACCGTTCTCGCACGAGGTCGTCGTTGCTGAGTCCGTCCTCGACCGTATAGCCCCAGTAGTCGGTGCGCACGCGCTCATGCAACCGCTCCGCAAATGCTTCGGCGAGTCGGTCGGCCATCGACTGGAGCATGATCGCACGATAGTCATCGTGTGCGGCCTTGGCTGCCGCAACGAGCGGAGCAAGGCCATGGCCGGCGGTCACCGCGAAGGCGCCCACCCAGTCGGGGACACCGCTCACACGGGGTGCCACAAAGTCGGCCAGGGCGAGTGCCGGACGCTCGGCGTGCCGGCGAGATTGCTGCCGGATCGTCGGAATCGTGGCGATCGGCTCGCGACGAGCCGGATCGTGATACAGCGTGATGTCATCGACCGCGCTGTCGGCCGGCCAGAACCCGATCACGCCACGGGGCGTGAAGTCGGGATGCGCCGCGAGCTCGTCGAGGAGCATGTTGGCATCGCGAAACAGGTCGCGCGCAACCTCGCCCTGCGCCACGTCATCGAGAATGGCCGGGTAGGTGCCCTTCATCTCCCAGGTCCGGAAAAATGGGGTCCAGTCGATTCGCTCGCGCAGGTCGGCAACCGGCCACTCCCTGAACTCGCGCAGGCCCAGGAACGATGGTGCGGGTGCGGTGACCGAGAGATCGATCGTTGCCGGATTCGCCCGAGCATCCTCAAGCGAGATCAACGCGGCCTCGTGCTCACCTTCGCGTTCACGACGAATCTCGGCGTACGCGGCAGCCGTCTCGGCGTGCAGTGCCTCGCGGCGCGCCGGATCGCGCAGGGCCGCCGCAATCGGCACGGCACGCGACGCATCGAGCACGTGGATCACCGGGCCGGAGTAATTCGGTTCGATCCGGAGGGCGGTGTGCGCCTTCGAGGTGGTGGCGCCGCCGATCAACAACGGCAGCGTGCACTGTGCCCGTTCGAGTTCGGCGGCCACGAAGCTCATCTCATCGAGCGAGGGAGTGATCAGGCCCGAGAGACCGATGATGTCGACCTGCTCACGCACCGCCGTCTCCAGGATCTTGGCCATCGGCACCATCACCCCGAGATCGATCACCTTCCATTCGTTGCACTGCAGCACCACGCCCACGATGTTCTTCCCGATATCATGGACGTCGCCCTTGACCGTGGCCAGCAGGATCGTGCCGCGCGCCTGCGCCGCGTTCTCCTGACGTGCCGCCTCCAGGAACGGCAGCAGGTGTGCGACAGCCCGCTTCATCACGCGCGCGCTCTTGACCACCTGTGGCAGGAACATCTTGCCCGCGGCGAATCGATCGCCGACCTCGTTCATCCCGACCATCAGCGGACCCTCGATCACGTCGAGCGGGCTCGGCAGCTCCAGGCGCGCCGCCTCGGCGTCCGCCTCGGCATAGTCGGCGATGCCATGCACCAGTGCGTGGGCGAGTCGCTCGGCGACCGGCAGTTCACGCCACGTCAGATCGGCACCGGCGGCAATGGTGCCGCGGGCACGATCGGCAAGCGCGAGCAGCCGTTCGGTCGCGTCGGCATGGCGATTCCAGAGGACATCACCCACGGCATCGCGCAGCTCGGGGTCGAGATCGTCGACGAGGGGCATCGCCCCGGCGTTGACGATGCCCATGTCGAGGCCGGCGGCGATGGCCCGCTCGAGAAAGACCGCATGCATCGCCTCGCGGATCCCGTCGTGCCCCCGAAACGAGAACGACACATTGCTGATGCCGCCACTCGTCAGGGCACCCGGGCAGGCGAGCTTCGCTGCGCGGACCGCCTCGACGAACGCCGTGCCGTACGCGGCGTGCTCCTCGATGCCGGTACCGACGGCGAAGACATTCGGGTCGAGGATCACATCGCTGGGCGCGAAGCCCGCCTCCTCGGTGAGCAAACTGAAGGCACGCGAAAGAATCGCAACCTTGCGTTCGGGCGTTTCCGCCTGGCCTGCCTCGTCGAAGGCCATCACGACGACCGCAGCACCGTACCGGCGCACCAACCGGGCCTGCGCAAGGAATACCTCCTCACCCTCCTTGAGCGAGAGCGAGTTGACGACCGACTTGCCTTGCAACACGCGGAGACCGGCCTCGAGAATCTCGAATCGCGACGAGTCGATCACCACCGGCACGCGGGCGATGTCCGGATCCGATCCGATCAGGTTGAGGAATGTGGTCATCGCCGCCGGGCCATCGAGCAAGGCATCATCGAAGTTCACGTCGAGCAGCTGCGCGCCGGCCTCGACCTGCTGACGGGCGACGCCGACCGCCGTCTCGTAGTCACGCTCCTGAATCAACGTCGAGAAGCGGCGTGATCCGGTGACATTGGTCCGCTCACCGACGTTGACGAAGTTCGTGTCGGGACCGATCTCGAAGCGTTCGAGGCCGGCAAGCCGCGTGCGCGTCGGCAGAGCGGGAATGCGTCGCGGCGCGACACCGTGGATGGCCTCGCGCATCACCGCGATATGTTCGGGCGTCGTGCCACAACAACCGCCGACGATGTTCACAATGCCTTCCCGAGCCCATGCGCCAATCTCGCGCGCCATGGTCGCGGCGTCGAGATCGTAGCCCCCCATCGCGTTGGGAAGTCCGGCGTTCGGGTGGGCCGAGACGAAGGTGTCGGCGCCACGGGCGAGGTCCTGTACGTGCTGGTGCAGCAGGTCGGGACCGAGCGCACAGTTGAGCCCGATGCTCAGTGGCCGCGCGTGCGCCACCGACGTCCAGAACGCATCGGCGGTCTGCCCTGAGAGGGTCCGCCCGCTACGATCGGTGATGGTGCCAGAGATCATCACGGGGACACGCCAGCCCTGGGTCTCGAACAACCCGGAGATCGCGAACAGTGCGGCCTTGGCGTTGAGCGTATCGAACACCGTCTCCACCAGCAAGAGATCGGCTCCGCCGTCGAGCAGCGCCCCTGCCGCCTCGGTGTAGCTCTCGACCAGTTGCACGAAGGTCACGTTCCGGAATCCAGGGTCCTCGACCGACGGCGACAGCGACGCGGTCCGAGCCGTCGGGCCGAGCACGCCGGCGACATAGCGTGGCGCGCCGGGTTGTTCGTACTGGTCGGCGACCGCGCGGGCGATGCGCGCGGCGGTCCGATTGATCTCGGCGACGACCGCTTCGGTGCCGTACTCCACCTGTCCGATGGCCGTGGCGGTGAAGGTGCTGGTCTCGATGATGTCGGCGCCCGCGGCCAGATACTGGCCGTGAATGTCCGTCAGGACATCGGGGCGGGTGAGGGCGAGCAGATCGTGATTGCCGCGCAGATCGCTGGGGTGATCGGCGAGACGCTCGCCGCGGTAGTCGGCGTCGGTGAGGTTGGCGCGTTGCAGCATCGTGCCCATCGCGCCATCGAGCAGCAGGATCCGGCGAACGAGCAATTCGGGCAGCAGGGCGAGTCGGTGACGTCGAGCAGCATTCGGGTCGGACATGGGGCTCCTGCGACGTGCCAGACGCTGTGGTCAGTCCTCTGGCGGCGTCTTAGCGGTTTGTTTATCGTGGCCGCAAGTCGCGCGAAATCGCCACGTGGTGGTCCAACAGTAATGCCGGCGAACGGCTCATGTCATTGCGAGCCCGAAGGGCGAAGCAATCCGGTGCCGAGTGCCGTGGCGGGTCACGAGATTGCTTCGGCGCGCTGCGCCTCGCAATGACGAGGGCACCCGATGCCGCCCCTACAGTGCTCCCAGCACCAGCCTGCGCAGCAAGGACAGCAGCAGCCACGCCACCAGGGGTGAGAAGTCGAACATACCCATGGTCGGCATGAATCGCCGGATCGGTTCAACCAGCCAGTCGGTCAAGCGGTAGGTGATGCCGATCCATTTGTTGTGACGGGTGAGGCCGAACCAGCTCGAGAAGACCCGGACGATCAGCGCCACCATGAGCAGCGAGAAGGTCAGGTCGATCAGGACAAATGCCAGACCGCGTGGGCCAGCCTGCACGGCGTACCCGAGCCGAAGGATCAAGCTGAAGAGCCAGCCGAGCAGGTTGATCAGGACCAGACCACCCACCACCACCACGGCCATCAACCAATACGGGGCGTGCTGCGGGTTGCCGCCGGCAGCGCGGAGTCGCGTCTCGATCGGGGCGAGCAATGGATCGCTCCAGCCGCGCACAAACTTCGGCCAGCCCGAGAAGGGCTGGAGCTTCCCTTCGCGAATGGCCCAGTGCGTGGTGGCCACCACGAGTGCCGCGACGAACGCCACACCGACGGCGATCCGGGTGACCGCGATGACCTGGGCGAAGATGATGGCCAGGCTCACGGCCTAGTCCAGCGCAAACTCGCGTGCGAACGCGACGTCGAAGGCAAAGGTCTTGGCA
>JBBSPX010000061.1:0-14715 GCA_038258395.1 Gemmatimonadales bacterium
AGTCCAGCGCGTCGGTACCGGACACGTGGGCCGACTCTTCGGACCGTTGGTGCTGCTCTGGCTCTCGGCGTTGTTCGCGCTCGGGCTGCACCAGCTGATTCGAGACCCGTCTGTGCTCAAGGCCTTTGATCCACGGTGTGGTTGGGCCTTCTTCGAGACGACCCGCCTTCGCGCATTCGGCGTGCGCGGTTCGGTCTTCCTGGTCGTGACGGGGGGAGAGGCGCTCTATGCCGACTTGGGGCACTTCGGACGGTTCCCCATCCGGGTCAGCTGGGCCACCTTGGTGCTTCCTGCCCTGATGATGAACTATCTCGGGCAGGGGGCGTTGCTGATCAGGAATCCGGCGGCCGCCCGCGATCCATTCTTCCTGATGATGCCGAGCTGGTCGGTGGTTCCGATGGTGCTCCTCGCCACGCTCGCCACGGTCATCGCCTCGCAGGCGTTGATCTCCGGGGCCTTCTCGCTCACAATGCAAGCGGTCCAGCTTGGACTGCTCCCGCGCGTGGCGATCTATCACACCTCCGATGCGGAGTCGGGTCAGATCTATATCCCCGCCGTCAACTGGGCCCTGTTCCTCGCCTGCATCGGACTCGTGGTCGGCTTCGGGAGCTCCACGGCCCTGGCCGGCGCCTATGGGGTGGCGGTGACAACGACCATGGTGCTGACGACGGTACTGTTCTACATCGTGGCACGGGAACGGTGGGGCTGGCCGAGGCGCATGGCCATCCCGCTCTGTGCCGTGTTTCTCCTGGTCGATCTCAGCTTCTGGCTGGCAAATCTCGCGAAGATCCCCGACGGCGGCTGGGTGCCCCTGGTCGTGGGGGGGGGATTGTTCGGGATCCTGATGATCTGGCGTCGTGGCCGACGCCTGCTCCGGAACGCCACCAGGCGCGGGGCGATTCCCGCGGCCGATTTTGCAGCCGCGTTGTCCGGTCAATCCCTGATTCGGGTGCCGGGCACAGCCATCTTCATGATCAGCGAGCATGGCGTCACTCCGCCCGCGTTGCTGCACAACCTCAAGCACAACCGCGTCCTGCACGAGCGAGTGCTGCTCCTGACCGTCGAAACGGCCACGCGCTCCCATGTCCCGCAAGCGGCTCGGGTGGAATCCCGCGAGATTGGAGCCGGGGTCGCCGAGGTGATTGTCCGGCTCGGCTATCGGGATGACCCCGATGTTCCGGCGATCCTTCGAAGGCATGCGGACGTCGACGCGTCCCTCATGACGGAGCCCGTCACATACTTCCTCGCGCGGGAGACTGTCGTCCGCTCGAAGCACAAGAAACGGTTTGGATGGCGGACCCCGATTTTCGAGTTCCTGAACCGCAATGCGCGTCCCGCGAGCTCATTCTTCGGGCTGCCACCCAACCGCGTGGTCGAGTTGGGCCAACAGGTCGAGCTATGAGCGACCCGCGAACGCCACCTCGTAGTTCCGGATCGCCTGCAGGATCAGTTCCTCGGCCACTCGACGATCCTCAAACCCCTGACTCTCGGTCCGCGTCCCCTCGAGATCCTTGTACACCTGAAAGAAGTGCTCGATTTCGCGGAGGGCGTGCGGTCGGATGTCGCCCAAGTCCTGGATCGATCCAGCAAAGGGGTCCTTGGTCGGCACCGCGATGATCTTCTCGTCGTTCTCGCCCCGATCGATGAGCTTGAACACCCCCACCGGTCGGACATCGACCAGGCAGCCCGTGAAGACCGGTTCACTCATCAGGACGATGATATCCAACGGGTCGCCATCGTCGCCCAGCGTGCGCGGAATGAAGCCATAGTCGCCGGGGTAGTGGACGGCGCTGTGCATCACCCGATCAAGCTTGAACACCCCGAGATCCTTGTCGAGTTCGTACTTGTTGCGGCCGTGGGCCGGGATCTCGATCACGGCAGTGACCACCGTGGGCACGTCGGAGCCGGCGGGGATATCATGCCACGGGTGGAAGGGGCGGGGCGAGAGCATCGGCAGTCCTGAGCAGGAGTGGCACACGAATCGCAACAATTCTATCCGAGTCGCGGCGTCAACGCTTGCCCTCGGTCGCCCGTTCCGGCGATCTTCCCCCCCGACGGCCCGAGTGGCGGAATGGCAGACGCAGCGGACTCAAAATCCGCAGCCGGCAACGGCGTGGGGGTTCGACTCCCCCCTTGGGCACTTGGAGCACCAGAATAGATCTGTTCGTACGCATTCAGGCTCGTACACGTCGCCGTTCCTCCCACCCGACCGGAGCGTCATGTCACTCTCAGTCTCGATCCGCGTTGCCGATGCGGCCGATCTCACCACTCCCGCGTTGTTTGTCCCGGTCTTCCAGTCCACCGAACTGCCGACTCACCTCGCCGCGCTCAATGGTGCCATCGGAGGCGGGCTGGCTTCAGCGTGGGCCTCAGGCGACTTCACTGGCAAGACCGATGAGACGGTGCTGGTGCACGGCCGCGACAGCCTGACTCGCGTCGTGCTGCTCGGGATGGGCGATGCTGATAAGGCGACGGCCAGCACAATTCGTCGAGCGGCGATGACCGCCGGCAAGCGCGCCCGCACGCTCGGCGTCCCGACGGCAACATTCCTTGTTCCAGTCTCGAATCTCCCGGCCCGTGGGCTCGGGCGTGCCATCGGCGAGGGACTGCCTTACGGGGCATGGTATTACGGTGCGCTGAAGCGGCCACCGAAGGATCCGAAGCCCGATCTCACAGGGATCGATGTCATCCGTCCGACCCCTGACCCCGACTTCGAGGCCGGTCTGCAGGTCGGGCTCTCGATCGCCGAAGGGCAATCCCTGACCCGTGGACTCCAGGTGCTCCCGTCGGATGTCTGCACGCCGGCCTACTTGGCCGAGCAGGCCGAAGGCATCGCGTCGCGACACGGCATGAGATTGACCGTGCTCGACACGTCGGGGCTCGAGCGCGAGGGGATGGGTGCCATTCTCGCCGTCGGGAAGGGAAGTATTCACGAGCCGCGGTTCATCGTGCTCGAGTACAACGGCGGCGAGGGAGCGCCGATCGTGTTGATCGGCAAGGGCGTCACGTTCGATGCGGGCGGCATCTCGATCAAGCCTGCCGCCGGCATGGAAGAGATGAAGTATGACATGTCGGGTGCCGCGGCCGTGCTCGGCACGATGGAGGCACTCGGTCGCCTCAAGCCGAAGGTGAATGTGGTCGCGTTGGTCCCGAGCGCCGAGAACATGGTGTCGGGCTCGGCGTACCGTCCGGGTGATGTCGTGCACACCCATCTCGGCAAGACGATCGAGGTGCTCAACACCGACGCCGAGGGTCGCCTCCTCCTGGCCGATGCGCTGAGCTGGGCACATCGGTACGAGCCATCCGCTGTCGTCGACTGTGCGACACTGACCGGTGCCGTGGTGATCGGTCTGGGTCACGCTGCGTCGGGCGTTCTTGGCACCGACGCCGAGCTCGTGCGCGACCTGATCGCGGCGGGTGAGTCGAGTGACGAGCGACTGTGGGAGCTGCCACTCTGGGACGATTACTTCGAGCATATCAAGTCGGACATCGCCGACATGAAGAACACCGGCGGTCGTCCAGCGGGCACGATCACGGCGGCAATGCTGCTGCGCGAGTTCGCCGAGGGGATGCCGTGGGCGCATATCGACATTGCCGGGACGGCCTACTCGGAGCGCGATCGGCCGATGCACGTGAAGGGGCCGACCGGTGTGCTGGTGCGCCTCTTCTGTGAATTCGTTCTCGCCCGCGCGTGAGCTGATGCGCGGGATCGCGCTCCTGAGCCTGCTCGCGTGCGGCCTCCCGGTCGCACTCGTGGCGCAGAAGCGCGTCCCCCCCCCAACAGATTCAGCCGCCTCGGCGGCCGACTCCCTGGCTCGGCCACGCGATTCGACCACCACTGAACGATTGCTCGCGGTCGAGGGCAACGTGCGTGCACAAATGCCCACCACGCCACGCGTGAGTTACGGAGAGCTGGGACCGGCCGGCAGCCGGATCGTGCTGACGCGTGACTCGATCGAATGGGCACCGGCACGGACAGTCTCGGACTTGCTGGCCAACTATGCACCGGTCTTCGTGTGGCGCGGTGGCTGGCTCGGTCGACCCGAACTTCCCAACATGTTGGCGCATGGGGCGACGAGCGTGGCGTACGTGGTGGATGGCGTGCCATTCATCCCGATCGGCCCCGACTCAATCGCCGTCAATCCGGCGACCTGGGCACTGGAACTGATCGACCGGATCGAGATCGAGCGGGCGCCGGCGGCATTGCGCGTCTACCTGTTCACCCGGCAGCACGACCGGGTGGCACCGCGCACCAGTATCGGTGTCTCGACCGGCGACCGCGCGCACTCCAAGTACACCGGCACCTTCGAGAAACGCTATGCCAGCGGGGTCGGCCTCTCGATCGTGGGTGACTTCACGGGGGTCAACGCGCCGAATGGCGGCACCGGTGCGTCGGATGTCACCACGGCGTGGCTGCAACTCTCTTGGCGACGGAATGCGCGCTTCGGGGCCGAGGTGCAATATCTCGCGCAAGCCGTCAATCGTGATGTGCTGCTCGGGGCCGGCGGGACGGCTCTCGATACGCTTGACCCCGGACTCACGGGGACACGCAGTGACGTGAAGGCGCGTGTCGCGTGGCGGAAGCGGGACGACGGGTTGGGATTTCGGGCCGACCTGATCGCGGCGCGCACGGCCTGGCGGAGCGATTCACTCGACGCGACGATCGGACAGTTCGGCGTGATTGGTGGCTACCGGCGGCCAACCTGGTCGGCCGACGTGCAGGCGATCCACCGCACTGAGTGGACACCGCTCGACGGCAGGCTTGCGCTGGCCTGGTCTCCAAGCCGCCTGTTCACTGGTGCGGTCGAGGGTGTCTACCAGCGGCACAGCGAGGACAGGACCGCGCAGTACGCGACCGCGCGCGTCGGCGTCGACATTGGTCGGTTTCCGGCGGTGCCGCTCTTGGGTCTTCGGTTGCCGGGACACTGGCGAATCGGTGGCACGGTGCGTCACGGCACCGTGGTGCAGGCACCGTCGATCGTGAGCGACACCGGGCAGTCGGTCACCGACTATGAACTGCTCGCTGCGGTCGAGGGTCGGACGCTCGGGGTCGAGGCGCGCTGGTCGAGTCTCGATGTGTGGCAGGCACTCCCATACCGGCAGTTCCAGGCGATCCCAGGATTTGAGCCGCAGCCGCGGACTCAATGGGCTCAGGTCGGTGCGCGGTTGGCCGCCAACAGTTGGTTGTCACTTGCGTCGCACTACGAGCACCCGCTCGGCGGCTTCCTCCCGGATGGCGTGCCGCCCAACCATGCGTGGAGCACGCTCACCGTCAATTCACGGTTTCTCCGGAACTTCCCCAGCGGCATCTTCCGCCTCAAGGTACAGGGAATCCTGGAGACGTGGAGTCCGGGTGTGATCGGGCGGAACGCCGAAGGCGAGCCAATCGCGCAGCCGGGGCTGACGTTCCTTCGGACCAATATCCAGTTCAAGATCGGGCCGTTCACGGCCTACTGGGACCGGGTCAATTTCCAGGCGGTGCGGAAGGGGCAGGTGCCGGGGTATCCGATCCTGTCGCTGGGCTCGAGCTACGGAATTCGGTGGTCGTACGCGAACTGAGCCTCGTGGCTGACTGGTTACCCCACGCAGCCCGCCATGGAGGCGCGCCCGAGGGCCACTCTCGGGCAGTCCCGATCCCACCCCAACCCGGCTAACTTTCCGGGCTACCCTCAGGTGGGAGCGATGCCGGTGGTTGCAAGCATGACGGGATTCGGGACCGCGGAGAGTGCCGTCGGCACTCGGCGTGCGCGGGTAGAAATCCGGACCGTCAATCATCGCTTCTTCAACCTGGCCGCCCGGCTGCCCTCCGAACTGTCGGCCCACGAGGCCGCCGTCCGGGAGTTGCTCCGGAGCCGATTCGACCGGGGGCACGTCTCGGTGTCAGTCCAGTGGGTCGACGAGACCGCCGCCCCGATGGCCGCGATCAACATCGACCGCGCCGAGGCGGTCAAGGTGGCTCTGAGCGAGCTGGCAGTGCGCTTGGGTATGCCTGGTGCGGTGTCGCTGGAGCAGGTGCTCCGGTTCCCCGACGTGGTCAGCACCCGTCGCGACGAGGGACCGGGACCGGTTGAGTGGAGCGAGGTCGCCGCCGCCTTCGAGGCGGCAGCCGATCTCTGCCACGAAGCCCGGGCAAGCGAAGGCGCGGTGCTGGCACTTGAGATCGAAGGGCGGCTTGCCGCGATCGAGAGCGGTGCCGAACAGGTGGCTGAGCTCCTCCCGGCACGACTCGACCGCGAGCTGACCCGGCTCCGTCGGTCGGTGACCGGCCTGCTGGGTGGCGCCGCTGCGCCCGAGGAGCGCTTGGCCCAGGAGATCGCGCTGATGGCCGATCGGGCCGACGTGACCGAGGAGCTGGTGCGTCTCAGGGCCCATGTCGAGGCGGCGCGTGCGGCGCTCCGCGACGGTGGGCCGGTCGGCAAGCGACTCGGATTTCTGGCTCAGGAGTTGGGACGCGAGGTGAACACGATCGGCAGCAAGGCGAACGACGCCGCGATCGCGCACCTGGTCGTCGCGATGAAGGGTGAGCTCGAGAAGGTGCGCGAACAGTTGGAGAACCTGGAGTGACGCCACTCGTCGTGGTGCTGTCGTCGCCATCGGGCGGCGGGAAGTCGACCATCGCGCGGCGTCTCCTGGCCGAACGGAGCGACATCGGCTATTCGGTGAGTGCCACAACGCGGTCGCCGCGTCCGGGGGAGCTCGACGGCCGCGAGTACCATTTTCTGACGGCCGACGAGTTTGAATTGCGGGTGGGCCGGGGTGAGTTCCTCGAACACGCGGTGTACAACGGTCACAGGTACGGCACGCTCGAACAAGAGGTGCGACGTGTGACACAGGGGGGGAAGCATGTCCTCCTCGACATTGAAATCGTTGGCGCACGCAGGGTGCGGCAGCGGTTCCAGGACCCGGTGTTGATCTTCGTGGTACCGCCGACCGGCAAGGTGCTTGCCGAGCGGCTCCGCGGACGGGGCACCGAGGACGACACGGTGGTCGCCGGGCGGCTGGCCCGGGCGCGCGATGAGATCGCCGCTGCCGTGGAGTACGACTATGTGGTCGTCAACGACGACCTCGAGGATGCGGTGCGCGCCGTGCACGCGGTTCTCGATGCTGAATCACGGCGCACCAATCGGCACCGCGATGTGCAGGTGCTGCTCGATCGATTGCGGACGGAAGTCACGGCGGAACTCGACCGCCTGCCCGCCGTTCGCTGACCCACAGGAGGCACCCGTTGGAAGTCTTCACCCCGCAGGAAGTTGCCGCCAACACCGGCTCGAAGTATCGTGGCGTGCTCGTCGCCGCGAAGTTCGCGCGCTACCTCAACGAGTTTCCGCGCGAGACGATCCAGAACTTCGCCCGGATTGAGGGCGTCAAGAAGCTGACGACCCTGTCGCTGAAGAAGCTCGTCTCGGGGGAGCTCACCTTCCGCGAGCTGCGCCGGCGCCGCACCGAGGCCTGAGATGTGGCGGGGCCGCCACGTCGTCCTCGGAGTCACCGGGGGCATTGCGGCCTACAAGAGCGTCCACCTCGCCCGCGACCTCACTCTTCGCGGCGCGACGGTGGACGTCGTGCTCTCGCACGGCGCCACCCGATTCATCGGCGTGCCAACCTTCGAGGCGGTGACCGGCCGGAGGGCCCACACGTCGCTCTGGGAACAGGGCACCGCGTTGGCGCACATCGCGCTCCCTGATCGCGCTGACCTCATCATCGTCGCACCAGCCACCGCGCAACTCATCGCGCGTGCTGCGCAGGGAATGGCCGACGACCTCCTCACGACGCTCCTCCTCGCCGCGCCCGGACGGGTGCTGCTGGCACCGGCGATGAACGACGAGATGTACGCCAACCCGGCGACACAGGCCAATCTCGCGCGTCTGCAGGATCGCGGGTGGCATGCGGTCGGGCCCGTGGTCGGTGCACTCGCGGAGGGGCCGTCAGACCTCCCCGGTCGCATGGCCGAACCAGAGGGGATCATCGCGCACGCGGAACGGGTGCTCGCCGGCCAGGGCCCGCTTCAACGTGCCAAGGTGCTCGTGACCGCTGGTCCAACCCGCGAGGGGATTGATCCGGTGCGCGTCGTGACCAATCGCTCGAGCGGTCGGATGGGCTACAAGATCGCCGAGGCCGCGTGGCGTCGGGGCGCAGAGGTCGTGCTCGTGTCGGGCCCCAGTCAGGAACCAGTGCCGCATGGTGTCACCGTGCTCCGCGTCCAGACCACCGCCGAAATGTGCGAGGCGGTGCGTCGCCACCTGCCTTCGAGCGATGTGCTCATCATGGCCGCGGCCCCAGCCGACTATCGACCGGTGACAACTCGGGACACCAAGTTGCCGCGCTCCGACGGGGGGTTCACGCTCGCCTTCGAATCGACCGAGGACATCCTGGTCGCCACGATGCCAGAGCGCCATGCTCGCCTCACCACGGTCGGTTTCGCGCTCGAGACCGGCGATGCGGTCCGCAAGGGTCGCCAAAAGCTCGATCGCAAGCAGCTCGACATGATCGTGGTCAACGATGCGCTCGAACCCGGTGCCGGATTCGAGATCGACACGAATGCGGTGACCATCCTCGATGTACACGGCACCGAGACACATGTATCACTTCGCGACAAGGCGTTGGTCGCCGAGGCGATCCTCGATGCAATCGAGCACTATCGTGGTTGACCCCCGCCGCGCGTGGCTCGCCTTGCAACGGGACCTTGGCGGCGACGAGGTGATCTTCGACGTGCCGTTTGTTCCATCGTTCAATGACGCATCGGCTAGCGTGCAGCGTCCAGCGTCATCGCGCACGGTACCCGTCAACAGCAAAGCGGTTCCGCTCGATCCAACACCCGATCCCGTATCCGTTGTTAGGGAGTGGCGCGTGAAGGAGTACCCCGAAGGCGAGGCCCCGACCTGGGCCGTGGACGCTCCGAAGATTCCCGGACCCGGGATTGATGTGGTCCTGCCCGTGAGCGCTGCTGCCGCGACGACGTGGGCGACGCTCGACGACGTCGCCACTTCCATCGCCGCGTGCACCGCGTGCCCGCTGTGCGACGGACGCACCAACACCGTGCCCGGCGAGGGCGATCCGCACGCCGATCTCATGGTGGTGGGCGAGGGCCCTGGCGAGCAGGAAGATCTCTCCGGTCGACCGTTCGTCGGTCGAGCCGGCATCCTGCTCGACAAGATGCTCGACAGCATCGAGATCCCTCGGGCCCAGGTGTTCATCGCCAACGTGGTCAAGTGCCGTCCACCGCGGAATCGGGCTCCACTCCCCGATGAGCGACAGGCCTGCCTGCCGTATCTTCAGCGCCAGATCGCGCTCGTTCAGCCACGGGTTATTCTCGCACTGGGCGGCACGGCGGCCGAGGCGCTGCTCGGTGTGAAGCAGACGCTGGGCTCGCTCCGCTTGAAGGTGCATACTTTGGACTCGACGCCGCTGGTGGTGACCTACCATCCCGCGGCACTCCTCAGGAACTCGAATTGGAAACGGCCGGCGTGGGATGACCTCCGAATCGCCAGACAACTCGTCGACGCCCGTCGCTGATCCGTTTCGGGGTCGGGCCGTACCGTGGAGCGCCGAGGCAGAACAGGCGGTCCTCGGCGCGATGCTCCTCGATCCCGAGGCAGCGCTCCGGGCCGCCGAACTCGTCGACGACACGATGTTCTATCGTGAGTCGCATCGGCGGCTCTGGCGCGCATTGCGCGCCCTCGTCGAGCAGCGCATGGTGGTCGACCACATCACGATTCGTGACGAACTGGAGCGCCGAGGCGACTTGGCCGCCGCGGGGGGCATTGAGTACCTCGACGAGCTGGTCAATGCGGTTCCGACCGCGGCGAACCTCGAATACCATGCGCGGATCCTGCGCGACAAGGCGATCCAGCGGCGCCTGATCGAGGCGGCGACCCAGATCATCACCGAGACGTACGAGCAGAAGCGCGCCGCGACCGAACTGCTAGACTTGGCCGAGGCCAGGATCTTCAAGATCGCGGAGACGCGTCGTGACGACGGCTTCATCCGGATCAAGGAGATGCTCTGGCCAACGATGGAGCGGATCGAGACCCTCCAGGGGCGCGACAATGTCCTCACCGGTGTGCCCAGCGGGTTCGCGGATCTCGATGAACTCACCACTGGGTTCCAGAAATCCGAATTGGTGATCGTCGCGGCCCGTCCGTCGATGGGCAAGACGGCGTTCTGCCTGAACTTGGCGACGCATGCCGCGATCGAGGGATACGGGGTCGCCGTCTTCTCGCTCGAAATGTCGAGGGACGCGCTGGTGCAGCGGATGCTCTGTGCCGAAGCGCGGGTCGATTCACAGTCGGTGCGTCGCGGGACGCTCCGGGACACGGACTTCACGCGTCTCGCTCGCGCGGCAGGCATCCTGCAGAACAGTCCGGTGTGGATCGACGACACCCCCGCGCTCACGCTGCTGGAGATGCGGTCCAAGGCGCGGCGACTCCGGGCCGAGAACGACGTCAAGCTGGTGATCGTGGACTACCTGCAGCTCATGCGGAGCCCCGAGTATTCGGAGAACCGGGTGCAGGAAATCTCCGACATCTCACGGTCGCTCAAGGCACTGGCGCGGGAGCTCGAGGTGCCGGTCATCGCACTTTCACAGCTCTCTCGCGCCTCCGAACAGCGGGGAGGGGACAGGCTGCCGCTGCTCTCCGCCCTCCGGGACTCGGGTGCCATCGAGCAGGACGCCGACCTGGTGCTCTTCATCCACCGCCCGGAGATGTACAAGGACCTGCGCGACAAGGCCGAGCAGGCGGGCGAGTCGATCGAGGGTCGCGCCGATGTGATTCTGGCGAAGCACCGCAACGGTCCGACCGGAATGATCGACCTCTTCTTCCACAAGAACTTCACGCGGTTCGACGACCGCACCAATCGCGAAGCCTGAGATGGCGAAGCCTCGGTCGGTCTGGCGTTGCACCGAATGTGGCCATGGTCACTCACGGTGGGCCGGCAAATGTGAGAGCTGTGCCGCGTGGAACACGGTGGTCGAGGAGCCGGCGGTGGTCAGCGGTGCCGGACGGCGAGCCACGGCGGCGCCGCCGACCATGCCGGTCCGACGACTCCGCGACGTGGAGGCCGGGCGCCTGGTGCGCTGGAGCACCGGACTCCCGGAGTTCGACTTCGTCCTTGGGGGGGGGATTGTCCCCGGCTCGATGACGCTGATCGGCGGCGAGCCCGGCATCGGCAAGTCGACCCTCCTGCTGCAGGCGGCGGCGGCCCTCGAGGACTCCGGGCGTCCCGTGCTCTACGCCAGCGGGGAGGAATCCGCCGAGCAACTCCGCATGCGCGCCGATCGGATCGGGGGACAGACCGGCGCGGTGCATGTGCTCGGTGAAACGCGCCTCGAGGCCGTGCTGCACGCGGCGGCGAGCACGGGTGCGGAGGTGTTGATCCTCGACTCGATCCAGACGGTCTACACCGATGCACTCGAGAGTGCGCCGGGCAACGTGGGTCAGGTGCGCGAGTGTGCCGGCCTGCTGATGCGCTACGCCAAGGAGAGCGGCACCGCGGTCATTGTCGTGGGCCACGTGACCAAGGGCGGCGGGATCGCCGGGCCCAAGACGCTCGAGCACATTGTCGACACGGTGCTCTACTTCGAGGGCGAGGCGACGCTCGACTACCGCTTGCTCCGGGCAACCAAGAACCGGTTCGGCTCGGTCGACGAGCTGGGGGTGTTCGAGATGACCGGCACCGGGCTCATGGCGGTCGAGAATCCCTCGGCGCTCTTCCTTGCGGCCCGTACGACCGGCACCTCGGGGAGTGCGGTGACCGCACTGATGGAAGGGAGTCGGCCCGTGCTGGTCGAGGTCCAGGCACTCGCGGCACCGAGCGGATATGGCACGCCGCAACGCGTGGCGACCGGACTCGACCCCAAACGGCTCGCCGTGTTGTTGGCGATCCTCGAACGTAGAGCCGGACTGTCGTTCGCCACGGTCGATGTCTTCGTGCAGGTCACGGCCGGCGTGAAGCTGACCGAACCCGGTGCCGATCTCGCCGTGGCGGCCGCCCTGATCAGCTCGATCAACAACCACCCGACACCGGCGGACGCGCTCTATCTGGGTGAGCTCGGTCTGGGCGGCGAGGTCCGCCCGCTGGCGAGCGCCGAGCGGCGCCTGATCGAAGCGTCGCGGATGGGATTCCACCAAGCCTTCGGTTCCTCCCGTGCGAAGATCAGCGTCGCCGGGATGCGGCACCACGGCCTCGAACACGTGGACGAATTGGTGCGCGCTCTTGCCGCGTGACGTCGGAGTGATCGTGGTGGCCGCCGGGCAGGGCAGGCGCGTGGGTGGTGACGTCCCGAAACAGTATCGCGTGATCGCTGGTGTCCCGCTCTTGCTCAGGGCCATCCGGCCGTTCAGCTCGCACCCCGACGTGTGCCACATCATTGTCGTGGTGCCGCCCGCGGATATTGACGCGCCGCCCGGGTGGCTCGTCGAGGCCACTGGGGCGCGATTGCAACTCGCGGCCGGCGGCACGTCGCGCCGCGCATCGGTCGCGGTGGGACTGGCGGCCTTGCCACTCGAGTGCAGCATTGTGCTCGTGCACGACGGCGCCCGGCCATTTCCGCCCGCGAGTGTCATCGACGGTGGGATCGCCGTTGCCCGCGCTGGGCATTCCGCCGTTCCGGCCGTCCCACTCGCCGATACCCTCAAGCGCGCCGACTCGTGTGGCATCGTGATCGGGACCATCCCACGGACGGGGCTGTGGCGCGTACAGACGCCGCAGGCCTTCCCGCGCGCCGTGCTCGAGCGTGCGCATGCGCAGACACAACCGGAAGGCCTCGAGGCGACCGACGATGCCATGTTGGTCGAGCTCCATGGTGGACGCGTCGAATTGCTCCCGAGCACGGTCCGGAACCTGAAGGTGACGACACCGGAGGATCTGGTCTTCGCCACCTGGTTGGCGACGACGCCATGATCCTCCCCCTCCGGACCGAGTCCGATGCCTCGACCATCGCTCCGCACGTCGCCGCCCACCTCATGGGGGGGGGAGTTATTGGCTATCCGACCGAGACCGTCTACGGACTCGGATCGGTGGCGACCGATGCCGGCCTCGATGCGCTCGCGCGACTCAAGCATCGGCCACCGAGCAAGCCGTTCCTCCTGCTGGTCGCGAGCCACGACATGCTTGAGCGCACCGGCCTGGTGCTCACGCCTGGGGCCCGCCGCCTGACGGAGGAGTTCTGGCCCGGTCCACTCACATTGGCACTCGCCGGTGCCGAAGGGCGACTGCCCGATCGTTTGCGCGGCCCCGAAGGAGGGATTGCCGTTCGCTGGACCTCGCACCGCGCGCTGGGACAGTTGATCCGAACGCTCGACCAACCGATCACGTCGACCAGTGCCAATCGACCCGGCACCGCACCGGCACCGGGCGCCCCGGGACTCGCGACGCTCTTCGCCGATGCCGTCGCATCCGGCGAGCTCCTGGTGCTCGACGGCGGCGTGCTCGGCAATGTCCCGCCCTCGACGCTGGTCGACTGCACGACCCGAATCCCCCGACTCATCCGCGAGGGCGCGATTTCGCGCGCCGAGCTACGCCGCCGAGTCGGCCGAGCGGCCCCATGAACCCGACCCGTCACGTCGTGTTTGTCTGTTCGGGCAACACGTGCCGCTCGCCACTCGCAGCGGCGTTGTTAGGGACATTGGCCCGTGAGGCAGGGGACGACGCGTTCCAGGTGAGTTCCGCCGGGACCTCGGCGTGGGACGGCTCACCTGCGTCCGAAGGGTCCTACCTCGTGGCACTTGAGCGCGGCATGGATCTCGGCCCCCACCGTGCACAAGTGCTCACGAACGAGGTCGTGCGGTCTGCCGATCTGGTACTGACAATGACGGCTGCCCAGGCGGTGCGTGCGCACGAACTAGGTGGGGCTGGTCGCGTTCACACGCTGTCTGCGTATGCAGCCAATTCGGAACTCGGCCCCGATGTGCGTGACCCGTACGGCGGTGCACTCGAGGACTATCGCGCCACGCTCGAGGAGCTGGAGCCACTGATCGAGGCGACCTGGACCCGACTCCGGAGACCGTCACGGTGATGCAAACCCGCCAGACTACGCGGGTGATCGCCTTGCTCGGTGACCCCGTTGCCCACTCGCTGTCGCCGCGGATGCACAACGCCGGGTTCCGGTCGTTGGGACTCGATGCCATTTATGTGGCGACGCGTTGCGGAATCGAGGACCTGGGCCGCGAGATGCGGACCATCGCGGCGTCCGGCGGCGGTGGCAATATCACCGTACCGCACAAGCTGGCCGCGACGGCATACGGGCAAGGCGATGCCCGGGTCGAGCGGCTCGGGATTGCGAATGTGTTCGTCGGTACTGACGGCGGCGTGTCACTCGGCAATACCGACGTGGACGGTGTCCTGGCGTTGGTGGATGGCCTCGGCACGGTGTCATCCGGATGGGCGATTCTCGGCACCGGTGGGAGTGCGCGTGCGGTAGCCGCAGCGGCGCTTGAGCGCGGCGCCGCCGTGATGTCGGTCTCGAGGAGCCCCGAACGAGCTGCCGACTTTCAGGCATGGTGCCGCCGGATCGGGTGCAGAATCACGGAGCGCGACGAATGCAAATTGCTGATCAATGCCACCCCGATCGGATTGCACGCCGACGATCCGCCGGTCGTCGACCTGGCCGCGTGGCCGCATCTCACTGCGGTACTCGACCTTCCCTATCGACCGCACGGGACCACGCCGCTGGTTGTCGCGGCGAGGGCACGGGGTCTCGAGGCTGCCGACGGCCTG
>JBBSPX010000062.1:0-14699 GCA_038258395.1 Gemmatimonadales bacterium
GAGCGCAGAGGGATGCGGGAATAGTGCGATTTAGGTGCGACCGTCAGGTCGTGCATCGTCGCGCGAGATGCGAGAAGCGTGATGCGATGTCACGCCGAACGCAGTGAGGCGGCGGAGCCGTGGGGGTGGTACAATGGCTATCCTCCATGCGCCTTGCCGCACGACCTGACGGTCGCGCCTAAGATATTCATCGTTTCTCGCTTCTCGTTTCTCGCTTCTCGCTTCTCGCCTACATCGCGATCACCACCAACCCACCCGCTCCGCGTTCGCCCAACGCCACCAGTTCCGCCGGCGCCTGCTCGAGTGTCACCGTCCGGGCCACGAGGCGTTCCGGCGCCAACCGCCGCTCGGCGATCATCGCCAACATCGCCGGATAGTGGAGCGCCGCCATACCATGAGAGCCGACGAGTTCGAGCTCCCGCGCGATCACGAGTTCCATCGGCATCGGTGGTCGGCGGTCGGTGCCCGCGAGCAGGCCAACCTGCACATGACGTCCCTGCACCCGTAAGCATGCGACGCTGTTCACCGCGGTCATGGTCGACCCAAGCGTGTCGAGACTCACATCGGCCCCACCTGCGGTGAGGTCATGAATGGCACCGACGACATCAACTCGGTCACCCCGCAGTACCCGCTCTGCACCGACGTCAAGCGCGCGCACCAGTGCGGTCGGATCGATATCAATGGCAATCACACGCGCACCCAGCGCGGCAGCAATCATCACGGCGGAGAGTCCCACACCACCAGCGCCGTGGACCGCCACCCATTGGTCCTCGCGGACGCGGCCCTGCTCCACTACGGCCCCGGAACGATGTGGCGAATCGGCAACCGAGCGAGGCGGCCGTGGTCATCGAGATCGTCTCGGGGAGTGCCACCAGATTGATCTCCGCGTAATGGATCTTCACCAGTTCAGCAAACGATCCCCAGTGCGTGAACCCGGGTTGCGTCTGCTGCAGGCAGACCTGGGCATCGCCTCGCAGGCAGGGCGCACAGGCACCACAGCCACAGACGAACGGCGCCGTCACGCGCTCGCCCACCTGCCAACCACTGACGTCGCGCCCGACTGCCGCGATGGTGCCCGCAAACTCGTGACCGGGCACATGCGGGAAGGACGCGATATCGGGGTCATGGCCTTGCCAGCCATGCCAATCGCTTCGGCAGATACCACTGGCGGCGACACGAATCACGACCCCGTCATCGGGTGGTACCGGGTCATCGACTGTGCGAATGGAAAGGGGACCTGCGAACGCATCGTAGCAGACCGCACGCATCGACGATTTCCCAAGGGGCTAGGGGTAGGGGACACCAAAGGCGGCAAGCCGCACCTTGACCGAATCGATGATGCTCCGCTCGAGTTGTGTCCTGACCTCGTCGGTCGGTTCCAGCGGCATCATCCCCTCATCGGTGGTGAGGACGAGTCGATCCCCATCGAAGAGGTGCAACGAGAATGGCGCCTGCACCACCGAGACCTCGCCACCGTGGAACCAGACGCGCGTCTCCGCCGTCATCCTTCCCTCGGCGTCGGTCTCGCTCGTGACCAGCTTGACCGGGTGATCATCGAAGAGCCAGAGCGATATCCGCCGCGGCTGGTCCACCAGGACTGCCGGCACGGTCGTATCGCGGCGCACGCTCAGCGCGAGCGCTCCATCGCCATCGGCCATCAGCGACTCCATCAACCGAACCAACGCGACGGTATCGCCGGGTGATATATCGGCCAACGACATCGGTCGCGCGGCCGAGCCGGATTGTTCGGTGGGAGGTGACGCAGCATCCGGGCGATCGGGAGCAGGGGTGGAACAACCGAACGCGGCGACGAGGCCCACCAGCACCACGCCACCGCGTCGGGCCTGCATCAATTGCCGCCCGGGCGCCGACCGCCACGCGCCGGATAGAGCTCATCGTACTTGGTGACTTGTGCCGGTGTGAGGAAGGCCTTAAGGTCGGTCGCGAACTTCGTGCGGGCCTCGCGCACCTTCGTGAACGACGCATTGCCGCGGAGGGCCTGCATATCGCCGGCCTCGATCAGCTTCGCCACAGCGGCACGATCCGTGACGGTCGAGCTGTCGAACGCCGCGGCGAGGACGGTGACCTTGGTGACCTGATCTGTGGTGAGCGTCAACTGTTCGGTGAGCGTCGCCGTCGCGGGCACCTGGAGCATCGACATCGGGTTGCCACGCATACCACCACCGCCCTGGGCTGCAAGCGGTGCAGCCAGCAGGGCCAAGGACGAGAGAACTGCCAGACGAGCCTTCATGGTCCATCTCCGGAACGTGGGTCGACCGCCTCGGATGCCCGCGAATCGGACGCCGAACGGTTCACCGCTCTCTACGCGGGTGAGCCGTTGACGGTTGAAGGATTGGCGAACCGGATCGTGAACGAGCTCCCAACCCCCTCGGTACTCTCGACCGAGATCTCACCACCCCACCCCTCCACCATGCGTCGGACAATGGCGAGCCCGAGCCCAGTCCCGCTGGTCGTCGTCGAGAAGGTCGGTTCGAAGATCCGCCCCAACTGCTCCAGAGGCATCCCCCGCCCGTCATCGAGGATTCGAAGCCCGTGGGGGATGATTTCCAGGTCGATCCGAGTCGCGCCAGCTTGCCGGGAGTTGTCGACGAGGTTGAGGAGCACCTGCACCAACTCCTCCCGACGCGCGGAGACCAGGGCCTTCCCCTCGCCGACCAACCGAACCTGGGGCCCGCCGCCACCGAGGGTGAAGAGTCCGGCGATTTCGGCGACGACCTCCGTGAGGTCGACTCGGCCCAGCGCTTCGAGCTGGCCTGGTTGCGGCGAACCAAACCGAGCGAACGATCGGGCGATCCGATCCAGCCGATCGATCTCGACCAGGAGCCGTTCCACCGTGGCGTCGACCTGAGCCGGCAGGTCGGGGCGCCCGTCCGATCCCAAACGACGGAGATGCTGCAGACCAAGCCGCATGGGAGTGAGAGGATTCTTGATCTCGTGGGCGACCTGTCGAGCCATCTCCCCCCAGGCCACGACGCGCGCCGTACTGGCCGTCTCTTCCTCGAGGCGCGCCTCGCTCTCGCCGAGGTCCCGTTCCATCTGGTTGATCGCCTCGAACACCGGCTCGAACTCGGCCGGGGGTCGTCGGAGGCGCGGGGCGGGTTGCCGTCGGCCAATCGCGATCGCCCGTTGGCGGAGCAGTTCGATCGGCTGTCCGAGCGCACGCGCCACGGCACGGGCAACGAGAACCGCCGCGAGTGTGCCCCCAAGCGAGGCGAGCAGCAGCAACAAGGCGAGATCGATCTGGCCGCGGGCCAGTTGCACATCGACTCCGGGCAACGCCGCGGCGATGGCGACCTCCGGGTCGAGCCGTTCCGCCGACAGTCGGACATCGGCATCCGGCATCGGGCGGGCGAGCGGCGGTGGTTCTGTCCCCCCCCCGGTGAGCAGCGCCGGATCGAGCACCGGGGCCAGCACCCCAAGATCCGCGATCAGCGCCAGCGATCCGGCGACCAGGCGGCCGTGCCGGTACAGCCCGAACTCCGCGCCCGCTCGGTCGGCAATCAGCGCCAACTCCACTGGGGCGGGTCGGCCCGCGAGCTGGGCGGCGAGCGCCGGATCGTCGGCCAGGGAGATCAGCGCACGGCTCGCATCCGCCGCGCGTGACCTCGAGACTTCTTGCCGAAGCCGGAGTGCGGACCACACGGCGAAGAACGCCGCTGGCACCACGAAGAACGAGATGAGCGCCGTGACCACCGTGCGCTGGTACGAGCGACGGAAGACCGTGGTGGTCGGGCCGTGCATGGCCCCCATCACGCGATGCACCCCTTCCCAGGCAAGGAGTACCAGCAGGACGTCGAGCAGCACGACCAGCGCGGCGCGGATGAGAAAGGGCTGCGGCGTCGACATCGTGATGGTCGCCCGAACCAGTCGAGGTCCGTCCCCCGCCCGCACGATGCGATCGGCTCGCACGAATCGGTCCCGCCGCGTGAATTCGGCGGACGGGGCGGCGACGTCGCTCTGGAGGCTCGTGAGTTGAAACGCCGGCTCGGCCGGCGAGCGCCAGCCAACCAGCCGACCGAAGCGGGTCGGGCGCACCAGCCGCGATCGCGGGCCGATGACCACGGTCACGGTCGTGGTCGGCCCAACCGGGACGATCAGGACATGATGACGTCCTGCCCCGCGCGCCAGCGACACGATCCCCGGTGCACCACGCTGGTCGATCACCAATCGCGTGAGATCATCCCAACTCACGGAGAGCGAATCAAGCGCCACCCATTCACTCACCGTGCTGTCGCGCCAGACGGCCAACTGCGTCGGGATGTCGAGGTCGTGCACAGCTGACGCGTGCCACGTCGCATACAGCGCAGGGAGCGCGTGGACGCCGCGGGCGACGATCGAGTCGGCGAGTTGGCGGAGCGGTTGCTCCACCAGCGAGTCCACTGGCAGTGCCAGTTCGGAGAGATCGGCGTCGGCGGCGGCAATTCGCTGATCCAGGGAGGCTCCCCAGGCCGCAAGCATCGCAAGCACAACCGCCGTCGTGGTGACGCCAATACGACGTGCTCCAGGGGACGCGACGGCCAGAAGCAGTCCGATCGGGATCAGCCAGAGCGGGAGATACCAGAGTGGCCAGCTCAGTCCCCCCCCCTGCCCGGCCGGCGCCCACGCGAGGATGCCCAGCGCGCCAACCACCACGGCCACCGCGGCGGCCAGCCATGCCGGCCGTCCCGAAGCGGCAGCATCCCCCGCCCCGCGGAGCGGCGCCGAAGCGAGCAGCATGTACGCGGCGGTCCCGAGCGCGAGCACCGCCTGCCACGCGAACCAGGTCAGCATCGACCCCGGCTCGGCCGGCGGCGAGAGCCTCCCTGCTGCAGCGATCACGAGGAGCGGCGCCATCGCAAGCAGGATCAGAGCGGCAATCAGCCCCAACCGGTTCCGGCGGGCGGGCGTTCGCCAGAGGGCCACCGCAAGCAACAGGAGCGCCACGCCGATCAAGAGCGCCTTGAGCGCAAACCCTCCCACCAGGGGCGGTACGAGGCCTGCTCGGTCGAGGACCCAGAGCGGCAGCACCATGGCGCCGAGTCGGACGAGTGCCGTTCCGCCAGAGGTGAGCGCGATCGCCGCGACGATCATCACCCCGATGAGTGCGAGCCACCGGGCGAGGGTTGTCTCTCGGAGGGTCAGACTCGAGGCGTGAGGAGGCACCGCGTGCATCGAGCGCAGCACCGTCGACCGGGCATCATCGAGCGTGGCGAACCGGGAGACAGCTGGCATGCTGTCCCAACGCCAGCCGATCGACCCTGCGCGAGTCGCCAGCGACGGACCGCTGCCCGGAACTGCGGGTGAGGCGTCGAGCAGGATCGCAATCTGGGCCACCCGCCGCGCCCGCTGCTCAGTCACCACGAGGCTGCGGACGAACGGGGTGGTCACCACCGCCGCGATCACGCCATCAGCGACTGGTTGCGTGCGTTGGGCGCCACCAACGGCGACCACCGTATCCCCGCCGAGCACGACCGCGCCAAGCTCCAGGTCACTGCTACCCAGCAGGTCGTCGAGGTCCTGTACCTGCCCAGCCGGCACATTCGTAGCACGATCGAGCGCGTACCTCGCCGCTTGGCGCGCACCGGCGACCGCCGTCGCCAACAGGCGATCACGCTCCTGAAGGGCGCGCTCGGTCGTCGTGACAATTGATCGGTCGGGAGATCTGGAGACGTTCCAGAGTCGGAACGAGGCGACAGCGAGGAGCGCTCCCATCACCACAAGAGCCAGGCTCACCCCGAGTCGAGTGCGGGACCCGCGACGCCACGACCAGCCGGCCACCCCCAACGCCACCGCCGCCGCCAGCCCACACAGGGGCCAGGATGGGGCCGAGGCAACCTCGCCGACCAGCATCACCACGGCGCCGACCGCCAGCCAACCCACCAACCCGGGCTCGGGGGGATCGGATGTCCCACCTTGAAACTTAGCTGTCATGGCGGCGTAATTGGACACAGTGGAGCACCATTCCTGATCCTGTGGGACCCCGAAGGGTGGAACATGCGGAGTCGATTCATTCCTGTGCTTGCGGCGCTCGGCGCGCTCGTGGTCGGACCACTTCATGCCGCAGCTCAGGCGGTGCCACAACAATTGTCGCTGGCCGAGGCCATCCGGCTGGCACGGGCCAACAGTCCAAGCTACCGCCAGACGCTCAATGACGAGGGACCGGCGTCGGCCAATGTACGGGCCGCCTATGGCGGGCTCCTGCCGTCGATCAATAGCAGCGCCGGCATCGATTATACGAGGGCGGGCAGCCAGACGTTTGCCAACCAGGTGTTCCAGAACTCGTCGCAGGTCGGGTCGAGTTACAGCATCAGTGCCTCGCTGGGGATCAGCTATGGTCAATTCCTGGCGCCGAAAGAGAGCAAGGCACTCCAGCGGGTGACCGAGGAGAACATCACCACGGCGGGGCTCAACCTCGTGAGCGATGTGAGCTCGCAGTACCTCGCGGTGCTCCGTGCCGAGGCGAATGTCGCGGTCGTCGAGCAGCAGCTGGCGCGAAACGTCCAGTTCCTGGCCCAGACGCAGGCGCGCTTCCAAGTCGGCCGCGGCATCATGGTCGATGTGCGCCAAGCCGAAGTCGCGAAGACCTCCTCCGATGTACTACTGCTGCGGGCGCGCGAGGCGGTGACCAATGCCAAGATCGAGCTGTTGCGGCTCATGGGGCTCTCACCCGATATCGATCTCGCGACGCTGAACTTGACCGATACGTTCACGTTGGCCGAGCCGACCTGGGACTATGCCACGCTCCGCGCCATGGCGCACGACAATTCGTACATCAAGGCCGCGGTGGCACAGGAAGACGCCGCATCGATCGGTGTGAGCTCTGCCAAGGCAGCGTACCTCCCGTCCTTTTCGATCAGCACCGGCCTCCGTGGCTTCACGCAGCAGTCGACCAGTGTCGATCCGCTGCTCGCCAACGCCTTGTCGGGCGCCAAGAGTCAGGCCCAGAACTGCGGATTCCAGAACGCCATCCTCCAACGGCTGACCTCGCCGCACCCGGCACCCAATGGCGGCATCATCGACGACTGCAACGGCTTCGCCGGGCTCGACGCGAGTGGTACGGCCCTGCAACCGGAAATTGCCCAGCGGATCCGCGACAGCAATACGGGCTTCCCGTTTGGCTACACCAGGCAGCCGTGGGGCATCTCGTTCGGTGTGTCGCTCCCGATCTTCGACGGTTTCCGCCGTGCCGCATCGGTGTCGGCCGCGCGAGCCCAGCAGGACGACGCTCGTGAGGGTCTGCGGGCACGCCAAATCGAGATCGATGGGACGATCCGCTCCTCGCTGCTTGGCGTCGAGACCGCGTGGCAGGCCGCAGCCATCGCGGACACCAACCGTACGGCCGCAGCAGATCGGCTTCGGCTTGCAACGCAGCTCTTTGATATCGGCAGCGGCACCTCGCTCGAGATCGCCGACGCCCAGAATGCCGTGACCCAGGCGGAATTCGACTATGTCGCCGCCGTGTTCGATTACCACAGCTCCGTCGTGCGCCTCGAAGGCGTCGTCGGTCGCCCCATCCGCTGACCGGAAGAGGATACAGATGTCTCGTGGAGCCAAGATCGGACTCATCATCGGCGCGATTGTCGTCGTCGTCGCTGGCGCCGCCGTCGTCGGCAACAGCCGCGGCAAGGGCGAGGTCGAGGTGCGCATGGAGCAGGTGCAGGCGCGCAATCTCGTCTCGGCTGTCACCGCCAGTGGCAACATCGAAGCCAAGAGCCAGGTCGACGTGCAGTCGGAGGTCACCGCGCGGATCCTCAAGATCCACGTGAAGGAAGGCGACCTCGTGACCCGCGGCCAGCTCCTGATCGAACTCGATCAGGTCCAGTTCAAGGGCGCCGTCGACCGCGCCACTGCCGGACTGACGTCGATGCAGGCGTCGCTGGTCCAGGCGCGCGCCAACCGCGATCAGGCGCAACGGAGCCTCGACCGCGACAAGGAACTCCAACGCCAGCCCGGAAATCTGATCTCCCAGGAAGCGGTTGAGCTGGCGCAACAGAGCTTTGATGTGGCCGAGGCGGTCTACCACTCAAGTCAGGCACAGGTGCAGCAGAGTGAGGCCTCGCTCAAGGAATCGAAGGACAATCTCGCGCGCACTCGTCTCTTTGCGCCGATCGATGGTCGGGTCGTTCGCCTCGCCGTCGAGGAGGGCGAAGTCGCGCAGACCGGCACGTTCTCCCGTGACGTCGGCCTGCTGATGCGGATCGCCGATCTCTCGGTGATCCAGGCCACGGTCAAGGTCGACGAGACCGATGTCGTCCGGCTGGCCCTTGGCGATTCCGTCTCCGTGGAGATCGACGCCTTCCCCGACACGACCTTCGTCGGTGAGGTGACCAAGATCGCCAACAGCGCGGCCACCACGTCGGCCACCGGCCAGAGCGCCGATCGCGCCGTCGACTTCGAAGTCGAAGTCACCCTCAAGAACCCGCCGCCCGACGTGCGCCCGGACCTGTCGATGACGGCACGGATCATCACCGACGTGCGCACCGACGTGCTGAGCATCCCGATCATCGCATTGACCGCGCGGGCGGGCACGGCCACCGGTGACACCGTTCGTACCGCGCAACTGGGCGACACCACCAAGACCAAGGTGCCGGAGCAACTCGGGGTGTTCGTCGTCGAGAATGGCATTGCGCGGTTCCGACCGGTGAAGGTCGGCATCACCGGTGACGAGCACTTTGAGGTGCTCGAGGGTCTCAAGACCGGTGAGACGGTGGTCTCGGGGAGCTACCAGGCGATCCGTGACTTGACCGATTCGAGCAAGGTCAAGCCGGTCACGGAGATGGCGGCCGGGAAGACGCCATGAGCGAAGCCATCATCCGTCTCGAGGGGATCACCCGTGAGTACCAAATGGGTGGCGAGCGGATCCATGCGCTCGCTGGCATCGACCTCGAGATCCAGCGTAACGAATACGTCGCCATCATGGGACCGTCGGGCTCCGGCAAGTCGACGATGATGAACATGCTCGGCTGTCTCGATACGCCGTCCTCAGGCCGCTACTGGCTCAACGGCTACGAGGTCTCGCAGATGGTCGACGATGACCTCGCCCGGATCCGCAACCGGGAGATCGGGTTTGTGTTTCAGACGTTCAACCTGCTGCCGCGCGCGTCGGCGCTCGCCAATGTCGAGCTCCCACTGGTCTATGCCGGCGTGGGCACGAAGGATCGCCGCCGCCGCGCCGAAGAGGCACTCACCCGCGTCGGGCTCGGCGACCGGATCCACCATCGGCCCAACGAGCTTTCCGGCGGTCAGCGTCAGCGCGTGGCGATCGCACGGGCGCTCGTCAACCGCCCATCGATCCTCCTGGCCGACGAGCCGACCGGCAATCTCGATTCAGCCACGAGCGTGGAGATCATGCGGGTGTTCGGTGAACTGCAGGCCGAAGGACAGACCGTTGTACTGGTGACGCATGAACCAGACATCGCCGAGCACGCGCATCGTGTAGTATTGCTTCGCGACGGCAAGGTCGAGACCGATCGCAAGGTCGATCACCCAATCATGGCCACAGCGGTCGCCTGATGCCCCTCTTCGAAGCGGTCCGCCTCGCGCTTTCCTCGATCCGCGCGCAGAAGCTCAAGAGCTTCTTCTCGCTCGTCGGTGTGATGATCGGCGTCACCTTCCTGATCGCCGTCGTCTCGATCGTCCAGGGCATGAACGTCTACATGACGGACAAGTTCGCGGGCGCGCTGGTCGGTGTGAACACCTTCCACGTCTTGCAGCGACCCAATATCCAGACCGGCGACAACAACGGTGATCAATGGCGCGAGTGGAATCGTCGCCCGCAGATCACCAACGAGGACGCCGAGTTCCTGCGTGAGCGTGTCACCGTGCCGGCGCGGATGGCGCGCTCAGGGAATAGCCAACTATCCCTTCGCTGGAAGGGTCGGGAGGCCGCGCAGATTCAGGTCTCGACCACCGATGCGGACTATTTCGAGATCAAGCACTACGACCTCGCCGAAGGCCGGGCATTCGTTCCGCAGGAGGTGAATGTCGGCGCGAACGTCGCCGTGCTCGGCTTCGAGCTCGCGAAGAAGCTTTTCGATGGCCGCGATCCGCTGGGCGAGACCATCTCGATCGGCGGACTGCCGCACCGCGTGATTGGCGTGGTCGCCGAACAGGGGACGCTGTTCGGGATGTCACTCGACAAGTTCGCGATTGTCCCGATCACCTCGCCGGTACGACGCCTGGTCAATCGACCACGGGTGATCGACGACTTCACGATCCAGACCGCCGACATCCCGCAGATGCATGCCGCGATGGATGAGGTCACCGCCCTGATGCGCGCCCGCCGTGGACTCAAGCCCGGTGAGGAGAACAACTTCTACCTCGAGACGGCCGAAGGCGCGCTTGCGGGGTGGGAGAAGATTTCGGCGATCCTCTTCCTCGCCCTCCCCGGCCTGGTCGCGATCTCGCTCGTGGTTGGCGGCATCGTGATCATGAACATCATGCTGATGTCGGTCTCCGAGCGGACCTCCGAGATCGGTGTCCGCAAGGCACTCGGTGCCAAGCGAAGCGACATCATGGCGCAATTCGTGGTCGAGTCGGCAACCCTCTCGGTGGTCGGTGCACTGTTCGGGATCGGCGCGGGATTGCTGCTCGCCATGGCCGTCGCCGCGTTCTCACCGCTTCCCGCGGCGGTCGCCCCCTGGTCGATCGGGGTCGGGGTCGGTCTCGGGATCCTCGTCGGTATGGTCGCCGGTATCATGCCGGCCCGTCAGGCCTCGCGCCTGGACCCCGTCGCAGCCATGAGGCAGGAATAGATGAGCACGCTCGGACGCGGGAACCTGATCAGCCGAGCGATCGAGGGCGTCACACTCGCCTTCGACGCGGTGCGCGCCAACAAGAGCCGCGCGTCGCTCACCATTCTCGGGATCGCGATCGGCGTGATGGTGGTGATCTCGATGGCATCGATGATCTCCGGGATCCAGAGCGGCGTCACCGATATCGTGTCGCGGGCCGGACCGAAGTCGTTCGTGGTGATGCGCTACTTCCGCAATGGGATCCAGATCAACGATGGCTCGGACGAAGCGTCCCCATGGCGGCGGCGTCCACGGCTGACGCGTCATGAGGCCGATCTGATCCGGACGCTCCCCGCGGTCGAAGCCGTGAACGTCCGCGAGGGTGGCAGCTCGACGATCACCCACCAGGATCGACGCCTCGAGAACACCTCCGTGCAGGGCATGGACGCCACCTGGCAACGCGTCGAGGGCGGCGAGATCGTCGCGGGCCGCAATTTCACCGCGATTGACGCTGCGCTCGGGAGCTTCGTCGTGGTGATCAACCAGCGCGCGGCCGATGCCCTGATTCCGGTCGGTGACCCGGTCGGCAAGGTGATCAAGATCTTCGGGCTCCCCTTCACCGTGGTGGGGCTCTACGAGGATCCTGCCCAGCTGTTCGCGGACAACAAGGATCCGAAGTTCATCATCCCGCACAGCACCTTCGCCAAGGTCGGCAACTTCGATCGTGGCTGGATCTCGGTCATGGTCTTCCCCACCGAGACGGCGAGCCAGTCCGAGGCGATGGACGAGGTGACGATGGCGCTCCGTATCGATCGCGGCCTCAAGCCCGGCCAGGAGAACACCTTCGACCTGGTCTCCGGTGATCAGTTCCTGGCAACCTTCAACCAGGTGACCGCCGGCTTCTTCCTGGTCATGCTCGTTCTCTCGAGTGTCGGACTCATGGTCGGCGGTGTCGGTGTCGTGGCGGTCATGATGATCTCGGTCACCGAACGCACCCGCGAGATCGGCATCCGGAAGGCACTCGGCGCCACCCGCGGCGAGATCCTGTTCCAGTTCCTGGTCGAGGCCGCGACGCTCACGATGATGGGCGCCGTGGTGGGCATGATCCTCGGCGGACTCGTGGCGCTCGCGATCCGAAGCTTCACCCCGCTGCCGGCCATCATCCCGCTCTGGTCGGTGGCGATGGCACTGGTTGCCTCGGCGATCACCGGGATCTTCTTCGGGCTCTATCCAGCCAACAAGGCGGCACGTCTCGATCCGGTCGAGGCGCTGCGGTACGAGTAGTCATATCTTTCGCCATGCCCCTCTCCGAAGCGCTGCGGCTCGCACTCTCCACCATCGCCTCCGCCAAGCTCCGCAGCTTCTTCACCCTCCTCGGGATCATCGTCTCGGTGGCCTTCCTCGTCGCTGTGGTCGCCGTCATCCAGGGGATGAACGCCTACGTCAGCGAGAACCTGACCGGCGCCATCATCGGCAACAATGCCTTTCAGGTGCGGCGCTCCCCGATCTCAGTCGGACTCCTGAGCGACGACCAGGTCCGTGAGTTCGCCAAGCGCCCACAGATCACCGCGCGCGACGCCGAGTACGTCGATGCGGCACTCCCCGATGCGGAGGCGGTCGCCCTCCAATCGGGATGGCCCACGCCATCGGCCGACGTGGTCCGCGGCAACCAGAAGGTCGGCAGCGTGCTGGTCTTCGGTGTCACCCCCCCCTACATCATCGTCCAGGACTACACCCTGCTCGCCGGTGTGCCACTCAGCGAGGCCGACATGCGCGGTCGCCGCCCGGTCACGGTGGTCGGCTTCGACGTCGCCGACAAACTCTTTCGGACACCCGAGTCCGCGATCGGCGCCAAGGTCCGCATCGCACGCCGCGAGTTCACGGTGATCGGTGTCGTCGCCCCCAAGGGAAAGACACTCGGCCAATCATTCGATGGTTTCGCCCTCCTGCCACTGCCGATCTTCGAGGCGATCTGGGGGCGGAGGGGCGCCACGGTGGTCTCGGTCAAGATGCGAACACCGCAGGAGATCAATGGCGCGATGGATCGCGCCGAGGAGGCGATGCGTCTCTCGCACCGACTCGGGCCACGGCAGGACAACGACTTCACCGTCGACAAGGCCGATGCCCTGATCGCGTTCTGGACGTCGCTCACTGCGCTGCTCTTCACGGTGATCCCCGCGGTGGTCTGCATCGGGATCGTGGTCGGCGGCATCGTGATCATGAACATCATGCTGATGTCGGTCTCCGAGCGCACCCGCGAGATCGGCCTCAGGAAAGCGCTCGGCGCCAACCGCCGTGACATCCGCCGCCAATTCCTGGTCGAGACCATCATCCTCTCGTTCCTCGGCGGCATCCTCGGCGTCGCTGTCGGCTGGGGACTCGCCTGGGTGGTGGCGACATTCACGCCGCTCCCCGCCCGCGTCACCGGCTGGTCGGTCGGCATCGCGCTCGTGCTCGGAGGCGTCACCGGCATCGTCTTCGGCGTCTATCCCGCCGCTCGCGCGGCCAAGCTCGATCCGATCGTCGCGTTGGGGGCCGAGTAGATGTTCCGGAGTTCGCGTGCGGTGCTCGAGGGGGTGGCACTCGCCTTCGATTCGATGCGCTCGGCCAAGCTCCGGAGTGCGCTCACAATCCTCGGCGTGGTCATCGGTGTGAGCACGGTCATGGTGATGGCCTCACTGGTCGAGGGGATCAAGACCCAGATCTTCGCGACGGTGGAGAACGCATCGCCGCAGACCTTCTATGTGATGCGCTTCTTCTCCTCGGTACCACTCAACCCGGATCGACTGCCGGCAGAAGTGCGCATCCGGCCGGTGCTGAATGAGGCGGATGCGCGCGCGATCGCCCGGTCGGACAAGATCCGGCATGCCGGCCTCTGGGTGCAGGTACCGCAGCGGATCGAATCGAAGGGCGCCTCGACCCAGGGCGTGATGATCTACGGCGCCGACAATCTCGTGCTCGAGGCAAACGGCGGCACGTTGTTGCGCGGTCGCTTCTTCTCGCAGGGTGAACTCACCTCCGGCACACCCGTCGTGGTCATGGAGAATTCTGTCGCGGAGCGGCTCTTCGGACAACTCGACCCGATGGGCAATGTTGTCCGGATCGGTGGGCGCGCGTTCACCATCATCGGCATCTACCAGAAGCCGGCCAACATCTTCCAGCCACCCGGCGCCGAAGATGGTGGCATCGTGCCGTTCCGAGCAGCACGGGCATACTTCCGCTACGACGAGACCAACTCGCTCTTCATTGTGGTGATTGCCGACCGAGGTGTCACCGTCCCCGAGGCGAAGGACGCGGCGACGGCCGCACTCCGGATCGAGCGCGGCATTCGGCCCGGCGCACCGAACTCGTTCGATATGCTCACCCAGGACCAGATCCTCGACGTCATCGATTCACTCACCTCGGCGTTCTTCCTCGTGATGATCGCGCTCTCGAGTGTGGCGCTGCTCGTGGGTGGCATCGGGGTGATGGCGATCATGACGGTGTCGGTCACAGACCGCACCCGTGAGATCGGTGTTCGGAAGGCGCTCGGCGCCACTCGTCGCGATGTACTGCTCCAGTTCCTGGTCGAGGCCGGCACCCTCACCGGCTTCGGTGGCCTGCTCGGCATCGCCGTCGGCATGGGACTCGGCGGGCTGCTCAAGCTGGTGCTCGGATTCCACAGTGGCCCGCCGATCTGGAGTGCGGTGGTCGCGGTCACCGCATCGGTGGTGATCGGGTTGGTGTTCGGGATGCTGCCCGCCGCCAAGGCCGCGAGGATGGATCCGGTGGAGGCCTTGCGGTACGAGTAGGGAGCTGTCACCCCGAGAGAGCGAAGCGAACGAGGGGGCGGAGCCAGATGCATAGCTCCGCGGGCAGACTGCGGTAGGCGGGGCACCACCAAAACAGGCGGCCCGCGCCCAACAAACCACCAAGAACAAACACAGCGCCCGATTCTCCCAACCCCACGCCCCCCAGCACCCCGCC
>JBBSPX010000063.1:0-14609 GCA_038258395.1 Gemmatimonadales bacterium
AGGGGCGGCCATAAGGCCGCCCGGCATGGCGCACCGATCTCCCTGACGCCCTGTCACGCCGAACGCAGTGAGGCGGCGGAGCTTCGAACCACTGAGCTACTGGCCAGTCACAGTGAATAGCATAGCTCCGCCGCTTCGCCTCGCTCAGCGTGACAGGGCGTCAGGGAGATCGGTGCGCCATGCCGGGCGGCCTTATGGCCGCCCCTCAAACAGTCGGCTCGGCTACGTGAGCATCATGTAGATCGCCCCCCACCACGCGGCGTAGGCCAGGATCACGATCAGGTTCGCCAGCTTGTAGGTGCGGTCACGCCGCGTCAGCGCGATCCCCAACGCGATGATCGCGAGGAGAGGTCCCACGGCAATCATCGTCAGGAGGATCCACGCACTCGCCTCGAACCAGATCATGAACGGCGAGAGGAAGAACGCGAGTACGTTCACGAAGAGGAGCGCCCACGCAATGCGCGTGAGCCACCAGAGCGCGGGATGGGATTGGGTGGAATCCATGTGACGTTCCGGTTCGGTGCACGTTGCCGGGCGACCTTTGGGGGATCTTCGCATTCGCGGGCGAAACCGCGGCTTGACAGCCGCGGCTCGGCTAGATCCGTCCGCGTTGCCGGGCGGCCTTACGGCCGCCCCTAAACACGTCGTCCCGAATTAGAGGATGTACTTGCGGAGATCGTCGTCGTTGATCACGCTGGCGAGCGTCCTGGTGACCTCGTCAGCATCGATGCTGATGGCACCGGTCCGACCATCGGGCAACGCGAACAGCAACTCTTCCATGAGTGCCGCCATCACGGTGTGCAACCGGCGCGCGCCGATGTTCTCCATCCGGTCGTTGGCCTGCCACGCCGTCCGCGCCAGTTCGGCAACCGCGGCCTCGGTGAACGAGAGTTCGATCTTCTCCGCGCCAACCAGCGCCTGATACTGCTTGGTGAGTGCGTTCTCCGGCTCGGTCAGGATCCGGACAAAGTCGGCCTCGGTGAGCGCATCGAGTTCGACTCGAATCGGGAATCGACCCTGCAACTCCGGGATCATGTCCGAGGGCTTCGCCATGTGGAACGCGCCGGCCGCCACAAACAGCACATGATCGGTGCGCACGTAACCGTAGCGCGTCTGCACCGTGGAGCCCTCGACGATCGGCAACAGGTCGCGCTGGACACCCTGGCGCGAGACATCGGGTCCGGTCGGGTTCCGCTCGCCGGCGATCTTGTCGATCTCGTCGATGAAGACAATGCCGTGGTTCTCGACCCGATCGAGCGCCTCGCTGATGACATCATCCATGTCGACCAAGCGCCGCAATTCCTCGTCTTCGAGCAGGCGCTTGGCATCGGGCACCTTCACCTGCCGACGCTTGCCACGCCGCGGCATCGAGTCACGCATCCAATCGCCAAAGGAGAAGTCAGGGTTCTCCGGTGTCTCCGGCCCACGCCACCCCTCGGTATCCGGGTAGCTCGGCGGGTTCAGATCGACCTCCACTTCGCGATCATCGAGCTTCCCATCGGTGAACTGCTGACGAAGCTTCTCGAGCGAGCGCGTCCGTCGTGCGGCGAGCTCCGGATCCTCGGGCACCATCGCCTCGCCGTCGGGCGTCCGGTCGAGCGGCGGCAAGAGCAGCTCGAGCAACCGCTCGATCGCCTTCGCTTCGGCCTGCGGCCAGACCTCGTCCTCGCGTTCGGCCCGGACCAGCGAGATGCCGGCGTCGACCAAGTCTCGGACGATGGAGTCGACGTCCCGACCGACGTAGCCGACCTCGGTGAACTTGCTCGCCTCGACCTTGAGGAACGGGGCACCCGCGAGTCGCGCCAACCGGCGCGCGATCTCGGTCTTCCCGACGCCGGTCGGACCGATCAGGATGATGTTGCTGGGGGTGATCTCATCGCGGATCCCCTCGGGTGCCTGGGTCCGGCGCCAGCGGTTCCGGATCGCGATGGCGATCGCCTTCTTGGCCGCCGCCTGACCCACAATGAATCGGTCCAGCTCGGCCACGATCTGGCGCGGCGGCAGTTCCTCAAGCCAAGGCTGTGGGACGGGTTCGGTGGCGGGTGGGGTCGGGGTGGGAGTCGGGGTGTCGGCCATGAGGGCAAATCTAAGTGAGAAGTGAGAGGTGAGAAGGTGTCACCCCGAGCGAAGCGAGGGGGCGGAGCCCCGGGGATGGTACCGAGGCCACTTTCAGTCGACTCACTGCGTTCGGCGTGACAGACCCCTCGCTTCTCGCTTCTCGTATCACGCTTCTCGAATCACAGCTCCAGCATCGTGATGTTGCCATTGGTGTAGACACAGATCTCCGACGCGATGCGCATCGCCTTCTCGACGACGTCACGCGCCGACAGACGGTCGTCATCGATCAGGGCCCGTGCCGCCGCAAGCGCGAAGTCGCCGCCGCTCCCCACCGCCAGGATGCCATCATCGGGCTCAATCAGCTCGCCGTTGCCCGAGAGCAGGAAGACATGCTCAAGATCGGCCACGACAAGTACCGCCTCGAGCCGCCGGAGGAATCGGTCGCTCCGCCAGTCCTTGGCGAGTTCGGTCGAGGCCCTGGTCAAGTTGCCCGGGTAGCGGTCGAGCTTCTCCTCGAACCGCTCGAAGAGGGTGAGCGCATCGGCGACCGAGCCCGCGAAGCCGGCCAGGATGCGGCCACCCTTGAGGGTGCGCACCTTGGTCGCCTTGGTCTTGACGACGGTGTCGCCGATCGAGACCTGCCCGTCGCCGGCGAGGGCGACATGGCCGTTCTTCCGAACCGCGAGGATGGTCGTGCCGTGGTAGGTCATGGTGTCGATCCGTTGATGGTTGCGGTAAACCTATACGAGAAACGAGACGGCTGTCACCCCGAGCGCAGCGAGGGGGCGAACCCCGAACTCCGTATCATCCCCTCGGCTCCGCCGCCTCACTTCGTTCGGCGTGACATGCGCTTGGCGGGACCGCCGCGGATGGGACGATCCTATTTCCCCCGCGGATGCGCATCCCGATACACCTGCTTGAGCCGTTCGACCGAGGTATGCGTGTAGATCTGGGTGGTCGAGAGCGAGGCGTGGCCGAGCAGCTCCTGGACGGCGCGGAGATCAGCGCCGGCGTCGAGGAGATGGGTGGCGAACGAGTGCCGCATGCTGTGGGTCCGCATCCCCTCGATCCCTGCCGCATCGTAAAGCCGATGCATCCGGCGCTGGATGGTGACCGCCGCGAGGCGCTTCCCCGTCTTGCCGATGAAGATCGCCTGCCGGTCGGCGCCCGGGTGCTCGGCCCACGGCTTCCGGGCCGTGATCCATTTCCGGAGCGCCAGTGACGCGCGCGTCCCCACCGGCACGATGCGTTCCTTCCGCCCCTTGCCCACCACCTTGACCTGATCGCCGAGCAGGTCGAGTCGCTCGAGGTCGAGCCCACGCAGTTCCGAGAGCCGGAGCCCCGAGCTGTAGAACAACTCCAGCATTGCGAGATCGCGCACCGCATCCGGCTCCCCCGATTCGGAGGCCGCCTCGGTCTCCTGGAAGAGCGCCGTGATCTGCGACGTCAGCAGGTAACTCGGCAACCGCTTCTCCAGCCGCGGCATCCGCGCGGTTCGCACCGCGGCAACATCGATATCGTGATGAACATGGAGCCAGCGATAGAACGACCTGATCGCGGAGAGAGTCCGCGCGGCAGACCGGCGCGTGAGTCCGCGCTTCTCGAGTTCGGCCAGGAAGCTCCGGAGTGACAGCCGATCGATGTTAGTGAACGCCCAATCCTGACCACCGTGCCGTCGGTCGAGGAAGTCGACCAACTGCGCGAGATCACGACCGTAGGCCTTGAGCGTGTGGGGCGATTGGTCGCGCACCTTCTCGAGGTGGCGGAGGTAGTCGCCGACCAGCGGCGGCGTCAGCCGGTCGGCAGCCATGCCGCGAAGTCCTCTCGCGCCCGTGCCACCTGTCTCGCCTTCCGCTCTGCCTTCTTGATCTTGCCCTCGAGCGGATCGAGCAGCCCGAAGTTCGCGTTCATCGGCTGGAAGTGATCCGGATCGGCCTCGCGCAGGTAGCGCAGCAATCCGCCCAGCATCGTCGTCGGGGGGGGGATGATCGGTTCGTCACCGTGGAGCGCGCGCGCCAAATTGATTCCGGCGAGCAGGCCGGTGCCGAGCGACTCGGTGTAGCCCTCGACCCCGGTGAGTTGGCCTGCGAAGAAGAGCGGCGCGTCGCCCGGCAGGCGAAGCGCCGGGCCGAGCGCCCTGGGCGAGTTGATATAGCTGTTCCGGTGGATGCTCCCGAATCGCAGGAACTCGGCGTCGGCGAGTCCGGGGATCGTCGTGAACACGCGTTTCTGCTCGGGAATCCGGAGGCGCGTCTGGAAGCCGACCAGGTTCCACATCTGGCCGGCCCGGTCTTCGCGGCGGAACTGCACCACGGCATGCGCGTCGCGACCGGTGCGCGGATCGGGCAGGCCGATCGGCTTCATTGGTCCAAAGCGTGGCGTCTCGCGCCCGCGGCGCGCCATCTCCTCGACCGGCAGACACCCTTCGAAGTACGGCACCGTGTCGAAGGCATGACCACTGAACTGATCGCCGGCTACGAGTGCATCGATGAACGCCTCGTACTGGTCGCGATCCATCGGTGCGTTGAGATAGTCGTCGCCATCGCCCTTGCCCCAGCGCGACAGGGCAAAGAGTTGGTCATGGTCGAGCGACTCGTGACTCACGATCGGTGCGATCGCATCGAAGAACGCCAGCCCGTCCAGGCCCAGCCGCGCGCGGATCGACTCCGCGAGTGCATCACTGGTGAGTGGGCCGGTCGCGACGATGCCATGCTCTGGCAACTCGCGGCGCTCCTCACGCACCACAGTGATTCGTGGGTGGCTGGTCACCTTTTCGTGGACCAATGCGCCAAAGATCTCGCGATCGACGGCCAACGCCGTGCCGCCAGGGACGCGTGCCTCATCGGCGATCGGCAGCAGGATCGACCCTAGGTCGCGCAGCTCGGCCTTGAGCAGGCCGTGCGCATTCTCGAGCTCGACCGATTTGAAGGAGTTGCTGCAGACCAGCTCGCCGAGTCGATCGGTGCGATGCGCCTCGGTGGAAACCACGGGACGCATCTCGATCAGGTCGACATCGATGCCCCGTTCGGCAAGCGCCCACGCGGCCTCGGAGCCGGCGAGGCCGCCACCGACGACGGTGGTCCTCATGACTCGGTGGGGGGAGCCGACTTCTTCGCTGCCTTCTTCGTCGTCGACTTCTTCGTAGTCTTCTTCGTCGTCTTCTTCGTCGTCGACTTCTTCGCAGTCTTCCGAGGTGCAGTCGACTTGGCGGCACCGCGACGCTTGCCCTTGGGCGGCTTGCCCTTCTCCGAGATCAACCGTACTGCGTCGGCGAGCGAGAAGGTCGCGGGGTCGACACCGCGCGGCACCGAGGCGTTCAACTCACCATGCTTGACGTACGGGCCGTAGCGACCGTCGAAGAGATTGACCGGCTCGCCGTCCTTCGGGTGCGCCCCGATGGTCCGGAGTGGCGTCGCCGCGGCGCGTTGACCGCGCGCACCTTTCGGCTCCTTCAGCAGCTCGACGGCGCGCTCAAGCGTGACGGTGAGCACGTCGTCGGTCGCCTTGAGCGAGCGGAAATCGTCCTTCCCCTCGTTGCCAGCCTTGGCATGCACCACGAACGGCCCGAAGCGACCGAGTCCGGCTTTCACGCTGCTGCCGGTCTCAGGGTGTGGTCCAAGCAGACGCGGCAGCGAGAGGAGGCGGACGGCCATGTCGAGCGTGACCTGCTCGGGCTTGACACCCTTCGGTAGTGACGACCGCTTCGGCTTCACCTTGCCATCGCCCTCGCCCAACTGCACGTAGGGTCCGTACTGACCATCCATCATGTAGATCGGCTCGGCGGTGTCGGGGTGCGTCCCGATCGACTCGGGTCCTTCGGCCCGCTGACGGATCAGCGAGTCGATCCGCTCAGGCGTCAGGTCGGCGGGCGTCGCATCCTTCGGCAGTGATGCGCGCACCAGCTCGCCGTTCTCCTCTCGCTCGGCGTACGGCCCGAAGCGACCGATCCGAATCGCGGCGCCGAGCCCGTCGAGTGCGACCACGCGTGCCTCGGACGGCTTGATCTCCTCCTCGCCGCGCGCGGTGAGGGCCTGCAATCCGCTCTCGCCGAGATAGAACTCGCGCAGATAGGCGAGCCAGTCCGAAGTTCCGCCGGCGATCTCGTCGAGCCTGTTCTCCATCGCCTTGGTGAACGTCACGTCGACGAGGTTACCGAAGTGCAGGATCAGCAGATCGGTCACGGCGAATGCGGTGAAGGTCGGGACGAGGGCCTGGCCGGCACGCACGACGTAGCCCCGGTCCTGGATCGTGCCGATGATGCTCGCGTAGGTCGACGGACGACCGACACCGTTCTCCTCGAGTGCCTTGACCAGTGACGCTTCGGTGTAGCGCGCCGGTGGCTTGGTCTCGTGGCCGACCGGCTCGAGACCGGTGCAGGTCGGCGTGTCGCCGATGGCGAGCGGCGGGAGCGGGGTATCGCGATCCTCGATTGCCGCATCGGGATCATCGGAGCCCTCGACGTAGGCACGCAGGAAGCCGGGGAAGTCGGTGCGCTGGCCGGTCGCCTTGAAGATCGCATCGAGGACTTCGAGCTCGACCGTGGTGCCGGTCTTCTTCGCGTCCTTCATCTGCGACGCGACAGTCCGCTTCCAGATCAGGTCGTAGAGGGCGAACTCATCGCCGTGCAATCCGGTCTGGTCGGGCGTCTTGAAGATCCAGCCGGCCGGGCGAATCGCCTCGTGTGCTTCCTGCGCGTTGGCGACCTTGTTGGCGTAGGTGCGCGGCGCCGACGGCAAGTACGTGTCGCCGTAGAGTTGCTTGACCAACGCACGCGCGGCGCTGACCGCCTGGTCGGAGAGTGCGGTCGAGTCGGTCCGCATGTAGGTGATGTGACCGTTCTCATAGAGCTTCTGCGCGACCTGCATCGTCCGCTTGGCGCCGAAACGCAGCTTGCGATTGGCTTCCTGTTGCAGTGTCGAGGTCGTGAACGGTGCATAGGGCTTGAGGCTACGCGGCGTCTCCTCGACCGAGACAACTTTCCACGGCGCCTTCCCCAACCGATCAACGAGTGCGCGCGCCTCCTTCTCACCGAGGAGGAGCACATCCTTGCCCTCGGCGATCTGGCCGGTCTGCTCGTCGAAGTCCTTGCCGACGGCCAGTCGCTTGCCACCGAGCGAAAGCAGTGCGGCCTCGAACGGCGCCTGCTGCTGCTCGAGGTCGGCCTTGAGATCCCAATACGATCCTGTCCGGAATGCGAGGCGTTCGCGCTCGCGATCGACGATCAGTCGCGTGGCCACCGACTGCACGCGGCCAGCCGAGAGTCCGAATGCGACCTTCTTCCAGAGCAAGGGCGAGAGCGTGTAGCCGACCAGGCGATCGAGGATCCGGCGGGTCTCCTGCGCGTGGACCAGGTCGTAATCGACATCGCGGGTCTCTTCGAGCGCCTTCTGGATCGCCTCACGGGTGATCTCATGGAAGACCATGCGCTTGACCGGCACCTTCGGCTGCAGCAGCTCAAGCAGGTGCCACGAGATGCTCTCGCCCTCGCGGTCCTCGTCGGTCGCGAGGTAGAGAATGTCGGCGTCCTTGAGCAGATCCTTGAGCTCGCGGACCACCGACTTCTTGTCGCCCGGGACGATGTAGAGCGGCGCGAAGTCGGCCTCGACGTTGACCCCGAACCGCGCCCACTCCTGCCCCTTGAACTTGGCCGGGATCTCCTTGGCGTCACCCGGCAGGTCGCGCACGTGCCCCATCGAGGCCGCGACCGTGAAGCCGTCGGGGAGGAAGCCACGGATCGTCCGCGCCTTGGTGGGCGACTCGACGATGACGAGGGCGTTCTGGCCGAGCGAGGAGCGGGAAACCATGGGGGCCTGACGTCAGACGTGATAAGTGAGACGTGAGAAGTGAGAAACGAGAAGTGTGAAGGCTGTCACCCCGAGCACGGCGAGGGGGTTGCGCTCGGCTTTCGTACCATCCCCTCGGCTCCGCCGCCTCACTGCGTTCGGCGTGACAAGTTCGTTTCTCACCTCTCACGTCTCACCTTACTGGACTCCACTAATACCCGCCCCCTCGGGGTCAGGGCAACCAGCCGCCATATCTGATCGCGGCGGCCACGACGGCGGCGGCGACCAGTTCTGGTGGGGCTGAGGCGTCGATTTCGACGCTCGCCAGCCGGTAGAATGGCTCCCGCTCCTCGAGCAATTCCCGAAGTCTCGGCAGGGGATCGCCGGCGAGCAGGGGTCGGTCCAATGCGGTACCGAGCCGATCGGCCGCGACCTCGACCGGTACATATAGATAGAGCGTGAGCGTCCGGGGCTCGACCGCCTGGAGCTGGCCAGGCTGGGCGGCCCAGCCGCCACCGGGGGAGATCACCATCGGCGGACCAGCCAGAGCCTTGGCCATCGCGATCCGTTCACGCTCCCGAAACGCCTGCTCGCCCTCGTCCTCGAAGAGCTGGGCAATCGAGCGGCCCGTTTCCCGGCTGATCTCCTCATCGAGATCGATCGCTGGCACACCCAATTTGTCGGCTGCGAGCCGGGCCACGGTGGTCTTCCCCGCCCCGGGAAGGCCGAGCAGGATCAGGTGCCGGTGGGTGCTCAGTCGTCCTGCTCCGCTTGGGCCATCTCGGCGCGACGATCAGTGAGCCGGCCGAGGTAACCATCCAGGTTGGCCTTCAGTTCGACGAGCGAGTCGCCACCGAACTTCTCGAGCACCGCATCGGCCACAACCAAGGCAACGAGCGCCTCGGCGATCACCCCCATCGCGGGGACCGCTGTGACGTCCGACCGTTCGCTCTGGGCGTTGGCATCGGCGCCCGTCGCGAAATTGACCGTCTTGAGCGGGGACATCAGCGTGCTGATTGGCTTCATCGCGACGCGCACCACGAGCGGCTCGCCGGTGGTCATGCCACCTTCGAGTCCGCCGGCGTTGTTGCCCTGCCGCGTGAATCCGGCTCCACGGACATTCGCGTCGTCGCGGACGATCGGATCGTGCACCGCGGAACCCGGGCGCCGCGCGGCTTCGAAGCCGAGTCCGATCTCGACACCCTTGACGGCGGGGATCGACATCAGCATTGCGGACAACCGGCCGTCCAGCTTCCGATCCCAATGCACATGACTGCCGAGTCCGACCGGCGCGCCGTGGACCACGACCTCGATCTCGCCGCCGAGCGTGTCGCCCTCTTTTTTCGCGCGGTCGATCCTGGTGATCATCTCCTGCTCGGCCACACGGTCAAGTGTCCGGACGGGTGACGTATCGCTCGCGGGATTGAGTGGCACCGGGAGCGGCAACGCTGGGGTGGCGACGATGCCGCCGAGCGAAACGAGATGCGATCCGATCGAGACGCCGATGGCATCGAGGAGTCGGCGAGCGACCGCGCCGCATGCCACGCGCATCGTGGTCTCGCGGGCAGAGGCGCGCTCGAGAATGTCGCGGGCATCCTGACGGTCGTATTTGAGGACACCGACCAGGTCGGCGTGACCCGGGCGCGGTCGGACAACTTTGCGGCGACGTTCTTCACCCGGAGTGCCGTCGGGGGACATCACGTCTTCCCAGTTCTTCCAGTCGCGATTGGTCACCATCATCGCGATCGGCGAACCGAGTGTCTCGCCACTCCGGACGCCAGCAAGGAACTCGACCCGGTCCTGCTCGATCTTCATGCGGGCGCCGCGGCCGTATCCCTGCATGCGTCGGCCGAGGTCGTGATCGATCGTCTCGCGGTCGAGCGGAAGTCCGGCGGGGATGCCCTCGATGATGGCGACGAGGGCCTTGCCGTGCGATTCGCCGGCGGTCAGGAAGCGGAGACGTGACATTCGGAAAGATATACCCCGCCCTCGTGCACAGCACGAGCGGCGGGGTCTCCCAGGTGAGGAATGACACGACCCCGCCCCCGCGAGATGGCGGGACGAGGTCATGCAGGTGTCACCTCGGAGTCCCCGCCGCCGCTACGCGGGGCGGGGCAAGCTTACTCCTGCGGATCGTCCACGATGCGCGGCTGGACCAGCACGATCAGGTCCTTCCGGTTCTCGTTGCTTGAATTGAACGAGAACAGGTTACCGATGAACGGCAGCGACGAGAGGAGTGGAATCCCCGAGCGGTTCCGGGAGACGGTGGTGGTGGTGAGGCCACCGATGACGGCGGTCTGACCATCGGCCACGAGGAGCCGTGTCGAGGCGACCTGCTTCGGGATCGTGAAGCCGAGGTCGGCGGCGGCGAGCGGCTGGATCGAGGAGCGTTCGACCTCGATCTGCATCCGGATCTCGCGGTTGGCCGTGACCGACGGGGTCACGGTCAGCTTGATGCCGGTCTCCTTGAACAGCACGTTGGCACGCGGCGCCTGGTTGACCTGGCCGAACGACGAGGCGTCGATGACCCGGACCGGCGTCTCCTCACCGCTCAGGATGTAGGCCGGCTGGTTGTCGAGCGTGTGAATGATCGGCACAGCCTCGACGTCGGTCAGGTCGACACGGTCAAGCGCGCTCAGGAAGGCGCTGACCGAGAAGCCCCCGATGGCTGTGCTGAAGATCAGGTCAAGCGCCGAACCCGAGACGAGCGCGTCGGCGTTCGCGACGCCGGCAAGTGCACTGCCGCCGAGGTTCACGATGTTGACGTTCGGGTTGTACGGCTGGCCGGTCAGCGGATCGATCCGCTGCACGAGCTTGTTGAGGTACTGATCGCTGGTCCCGATGTCATACTTGATGCCCATCTGTGTCAGATCGCTTCGATCGACGAAAATCAGCTTGGCTTGGATCGCGACGGTCGGCGTCTTGATGTCCATACCGGTGACGAAGTCGACGACCGACTGCATCTTGGTTCGGGTCTCGGTGATGAGCAGACCGTTGATGGTCGAGTCGGCGGTGACGCTACCGCGACCCTTGGTCAGGATGTTGGCCATCGTGTTCACCATCTCGGTGGCGCGGGCGTAGTTGAGCCGCACCAGACGATGCTCCAGCACCTCGACCGAATCGAGCTTGGCGAGTTCGCCGGGCGAGTCGACCCGGAGGATGTTGCCGGGCATCTGGGCCACGGAGAGGCCGTAGGCCGACAGCACCGCAAAGAACGCCTGTGACCACGGCTTGTCGCGGAACGACGCGTGCTGGACGACGATCGATCCGGCGCCGGGCCCGACCACCATGTCCTGCCCGCTGAACGCGGCGAACTGGGCGACGACGTCGCGCATCGGCGTCTCGTCGAAGTCGATGTTGACACGCGGCTCATCCTGGACGGCGTGACCAGCGAAGCCCACCGGGCGTTCCTGATCCTGACGCTCGCCCATCGTGACGGAGCGTGGGGCGTCGGTGGCCCTGGGTGCACGGGCCATCTCCGACGTCGCGGCGGGCGCGATGCCGGCCGTGGTGACGGGAGCCGTCCCCAGCTGCCAGTTGCCGAAGGCTTCATCGGCGTAGGCGACCGTGATGAGGCCCGGCACATCCTGCTGGACGCGGTAGCTCGGCATCTTGTCGAACTCCATCACGACGCGGACCACATTCACCTCGTATTGGCGAACGCGGACATCGCGGATGGTGCCGCGTTGGACGCCGTCGTAGGCACCGGCGACCTGCTCGAGGGTCGCACCCTCGAGATCGAGGATCAGCCGGGCCGGTTCGGTCAGCGTGAAGTCACGGACCTTGACGGTGCCCTCGAGGGCGATGGCGAGTCGAGCGGTGCCGCCGCTGTGCGACAGGGTCACCGCAGTGACCTTGGCATCGGGGGCGGAACGGGGGGCGACTGGGGCGGCGAGGAATGCCACCGGCAGCAGCCAGGCATAGGATCGGGTGATCATGGCGTCACGTCCAGGGTTTGGCGGATCGTGTAGGTCTGCTCACGAGTGGTACCGAAATCGTACATGCGAAGGGTGGCTGTACCGGTGGAGATGCTCGCCACCAGAAGCTTGCCCCCCTTGGGAATGCGGTCTCCCTGTGTCACGGTGTAGCGCTTGCCACTGCCGTTGTCACGGAAGATGGCCATCGACCGCGAGGGATCGGACCGCTGGTAGATCACCGAGATGAGGCTCACGTCGACCAGGTCCGGCCCACCCAACGCCAGGGTCAGCAGCGGGCGGAATGGATCGCGCCCCCCCCCGGACCAGCCGTAGGATTCGCGCAGCAGCGGGCGCTCGCCTCGTGCGGCGACGGTGTCGAAGCCGGTCGGCATCGCCGAGGTAGCGGCCATGATTTGAGCAGGTCCGGTGCCGGCCTTTGGCGCGCTGCTGCCGTCGACCACGACGAACTTCCCGGGCTCCTCGTCGGCACCACCACACGCCGCCAGGCCGAGCGCCAGGAGCAGGAGTGTCTCACGTACCATTGAGCGAGTCCTCCACAGTTGCCACCGCCTTGACGTACGTGCGGATGTTGAACCGCGCCTCGAGCATCGAGAGTGTGTCGCCGAAGATGCGCGACTTGTCGGGCGTGGCGCGCACCACGACCACTTCGGTCGGCACCATGATCCGACGCAGCGATGCCACGTCCGTCAGGAACGCGCCGACCTGGTTGTAGCGGCCGATCACGCTGAACTGATAGGTATAGGTGTCGAACGGTTCCGGTCCGACCTGCGGTGGCGATGGCACGAAGCTCGAGACGTCGAGTCCGCGCGCCTTGGCACGAATGCTGACATCGTCGATGATATTCGCGACCTCACGCTGGTCGGGGACCAGTGAGCGAAGCACGACTAGCGACTTGCCGTAGGCCTCGGTCCGCATCTGGACATCCTCGACCGATTCGCGCGCGAGATCGCTCTTCGCGGTGTCGATCTGGGCCTGGATCGTTGCGAGCGTGTCTTCCTTCGCGGCAACCGCCTCGCGTCGGGTCGTAATGCCCTCGTAGCCGAGGGCGGAGATCGCGTCGCCGGTCCAGGCCATATAGCCGATGCCGAGGGCGATCAGGCCGAAGAGGACGATGGTCGCCTTGGGAGTGTCAGCCATCTCAGTTGTCCCCTACCGACTCGAGGATCGGCACCGTCCGGATCATGGACGAGTCGGCCTGCGAGTAGGTCGCCTGAATGATGAACGTCGTGAGCGCACGATTCCCCTCGATCACCGTCTTGGCCTCGATCGGCAGCACGTTCTGCAGCCACGGGCTCGCCTCGAGACGACGAAGGAAGGTCGTGTAGTTGGCGAGGTCGCCGGTCTTGCCGAGGATCCGGAGCGAGGGGAACTGGGCCAAGGTCGTGTCGGCGAGCGGTGGTGGCGCGACGACAGAAATCTCGGTGATCCAAGTGCCCTCAGGCAGCGATCCGCCGATGTCGTCGAGCAAGTGCGGCCAGATGTAGCGCTCGCGATCGACGGCGGAGATCGTGCCGATCTGGGCCAGGATCGAGTCGCGTGCCCGCTCGGCTACCAGCTTCTGGCGCATGAACGCCTTGTAGCGATCGTGCTCGGCGCGGGCCGTCTCGAGCTGGGGCTCGAGCGCCGCAAGCCTCGAGGCGGTGGTGATGAAGAAGTAGCCGGCGCCGAGGAGCACGACGGCCCACAGTGCGACGACACCCATAAGGATGGGATCGCGACCGCCGGCGCCGAGCGACTTGAACTTCGAGCCGAAAGCAGCAAACGGCGAGGCACCACCCTTGGAGGCACGCTTGGTGCCGGGACGCAGATTGATGGTGATCACAGGGTAACCCTCCTCATGCACCCGCCCGGAGCGCGAGGCCAACCGACAGCATCAGGAGCGGGGCGACCTCGTCGATCGAGTGCCCCATGAAGGCATCGGGCGCCACGTCGATGCGCTCGACCGGGTGCGCCTGGGTGACTGGCACCTTGAGCCGCTCGGCGAGTGCCGCGGCGAGGCCGGGAACGCGCGAGCCGCCGCCGGTGATATAGACCTTTGAGAGAGCCGCACTGCGGCGCGAACCGGTCTGCAGGAACGCCGCCGCCCGCTCGATGCCGATCGCGAGTTCCTCACCGCGATTGGCGACCAATGGTGTCAGCGCCTCGTCGAGATCGATGCCACGCACGACTCGGTCGGCCGCGTCGGCGGGCATGCCCTTCTCCCGCTGCAAGTCCTCGCGCAACCGGCGAACGCCGACGGGCAAATCGCGGGTGAGGATCGGCACGCCGTCCTCGAGCAGGTTCACCACCGTGGTCTCGTGCCCCACATTGGCGAGCGCCACCACACCGCGCATCGCGTCGGGATAGTTCATTTCGAAGGCGTTGTGCAGCGCGAAGGCCTCGACGTCGATCACCCGGGCGTCCAGACCGCTCTCGCCGAGGAGCGCCAGTTTCGACTCGACCAACTCCCGCTTCGCGGCGACGAGCAGCACATCCATCTGCAGGCCGTCACCGTCGGGATTGAGGATCTGGAAGTCGAGTTCGACATTCTCGGGATCGAAGGGGACGTGCTGATCGGCTTCCCAGCGAATCACTTCGCGGGCCTCCGTCTCCTTCATGCGATCCATCTGGATCTTCTTGATGATGACGTCACGGCCGCCGACGGCCACGACAACGTCTCGGGTCTTGATCTGTGCGGCACCGAGGAGATCACGGACGGTGTTCGCCACCAGGCGAGGGTCCATCACTTCGCCTTCGACGATGGCATCATCGGCGAGGGAGGCGAGGGCAACCTTCTCGATCACGGGACGACCTGACCCGTGACCGATCACGACTGCCTTGATGTACCCGC
>JBBSPX010000064.1:0-14471 GCA_038258395.1 Gemmatimonadales bacterium
CCGATGATGCCGAGGCCAATGATGGCCGTCATGAGCTTTTGGCCGGACCAGGTGATGGCGCGGCCGGTCATCACCTCCTGCAGTTTGGCCCAGGCGATCATCGAACCGCTGAACGTCACGGCACCGACGAGCAGCGAGAGCTGGATCACGACGCCGGTCTCCACCGGGATCGCCTCCCCACGCAGCTCGGCCCGCAGGAACTCTGCACCGGCCACCAGCACCGAGGCGGCGCCACCGAAGCCGTTGAGCAACGCCACCAACTGGGGCATCGAGGTCATCTGCACCGTGCGCGCCATCCAGAGGCCGATCGCAGAACCAACCACCATGCCGACCCCGATGGCCGACCAACTGAGGACCTGCGCATCGAGCAGCGTGACGATGATCGCAATGAGCATCCCCCACGCCGAGAGGCGATTGCCACTCGGCGCCGTCGCGGGGGAGCCGAGGCGCTTGAGCCCGACGATAAAGCAGGCGGAGGCAACGAGGTATCCCAGTTCCGCGAGCGCGTGCGGGATCACTTGGCGCCCCCATCCTTCGTGAACATCCGGAGCATGCGATCGGTCACCGCGTAGCCGCCGACCACATTCATCATCGCAAACGCGACGGCGCCGATCCCGAACACGGTCGAGATCCAGCCGAATCCCCCCCCCGCAACGATCAACGCCCCGACGATCGTGATGCCACTGATGGCGTTGGAGCCCGACATGAGCGGCGTGTGCAGGGTCGACGGCACTCGCTGGATCAATTCGAAACCGAGGAAGGTGGCGAGAGTGAAGATGACGATGCCGACGATGATGCTTTCGCTCACGTTCCACGCTCCTGGCGGCGAGCGCCCGCGTGCGCGAGGCACATGGCGCCGGTGATTTCGTCGTCGAGGTCGAGCGTCAGCTCGCCCTTCGGCGCGAGGTGATCGAGGAGGGTCTGCACATTGCGGCCGAACATCTGCGATGCGTGCTGCGGCATCGCGCTGGGCAGATTGAGGGGGCCGACGATCGTGACACCGGCATGCCGCACGGTCTCGCCTGGCACCGTGAGCTCGCAGTTGCCACCCGTCTCGGCCGAGACGTCGACGATCACTGAACCGGGCCGCATCGAGTCGACCATCGCACGGGTGATGAGGAGCGGGGCCGGACGGCCGGGGATGGCTGCGGTCGCGATCACCAGATCCATCGCGTCGATCGCTCCGGCAACGGCCTCCAACACCTTCTGTTGGGCGGCGTCGGCCAGTTCCTTGGCATAGCCGCCGCTGGTCTCTGCGTCCGCCCCCACGGCCTCGGGGGCCAGGAACTTGGCGCCCAACGACGCCACCTGTTCCGCGGCGGCAGGCCGGACATCGAACCCGGTGACCACGGCACCGAGCCGACGCGCGGTCGCAATCGCCTGAAGGCCGGCGACACCGGCACCGAGGATCAATGCCTTGGCCGGGGCTATCGATCCGGCAGCGGTGGTGAGCATCGGCAGGAATCGCGGCAAGGTGCTGGCACCCATCAGCACGGCCTGATACCCCGCGACCGTTGCCTGCGAGGAGAGCACATCCATGGACTGAGCTCGGGTGATCCGAGGAACGCGCTCCAAGGCGAGCACAGTGACCTGACGTTCGATGAGCACATCGAGTGACGGAAGCCCACTGGACCCGATCAGCGCCACCAGTACGGCCGATTGCGCGAGTCGCGCCGATCGGGCAGGGTCCGGCGCCTGCACGGCGACGATGACCTCGGCGGACTCTGCAGCCGCCGCATCACCGATGGTGCAGCCTGCCTCCTCGTAGAGCGCATCGGGGAACGATGCGGCCTCACCGGCGCTCCGCTCGACCATGATGCGTGAGCCACTCTTGATGAGGCGTCGGGCGGCATCTGGGGTGAGGGCGACACGTCGCTCCCGTGGGGCGGTTTCCTTGAGCACACCAATGCGCATCGACCGGAACTCCTGACATGATCGGAGGGAATGGCGGCACCGGCACACGCCCGAGCCACCTGCGAAGCTACCGGGCATCGGTTGGACTTTCAACGCGGGGCGTGGTAGCGTAGCCGCATGGCCACTCGACCAGCGCGTCCGTCGATCCACAAGTTCGGGGGTGCCGCGCTCAAGGATGCGGCGTCCATGCTGGCCGTCACCAAGATCCTCGCCGAGCAGCCGGCGCCCCGAATCGTGGTGGTCTCCGCCCTCGCAGGGGTCACTGATGCTCTGCTCGACCTGATTGCCAAGGCCGAGTCGGGCGACCAGGCCGGTGCCGTCGAGAGGGCTGAGGCGTTCCGGACCCGCCATGAGTCATTCCTCGAGGCGCTGTTGCCGGCCGCAAGGCGGGCACCGATCCAAGCGGCGATCACCGAAATGAGCGACGAACTGGTCGCGCTCGCTCGGGCGCTCGCGGTGCTGCGCGAAGCGTCACCCCGACTGAGGGACCACATCGTGGCCCGCGGCGAGCAGTTGAGCGCCCTCCTGCTTGCCGGTGCACTCAGCCGAGCAGGCCAGCCGGCCGAAGCGGTGGACCCTGGCGCTGTGATCGTCACCGATGGCCCCCACGGCGGCGCTGCACCGAGCGTGGAGGCCACCAAGCGCGCGGCGCGGGCCACGCTCGAGCCACTGCTCGCGCGCGGTGTGACGCCGGTGGTACCGGGATTCCTCGGCCGCGCACCCGGTGGCGGGCTCGCCACGCTTGGCCGGGGCGGGTCCGATCTCACGGCGACATCGCTCGGTCGCGCGATGGCATCGCCACAGGTGACGCTCTGGAAGGACGTGCCGGGTTTGCTCACCGCCGATCCGCGGGTGGTGCCCGATGCACGCCTGCTTGGGCTCGTGCATCCCACAGAGGCAGCCGAGCTCGCTTATTACGGTGCGAAGGTACTGCACCCACGCGCCCTGTTGCCGTTGGCGGGAACGCGCACGGCCCTGCGCGTACGTCCCTTCGGTGATCCGACGGCGACCGGAACCGAAATCAGCGCCCGGCGAGAGAGTTCCCCGCCCCCAGTTCGGTCGCTGTCGGCGGTTCGCGATCAGGCGCTGGTCACCGTCTCCGGGTCGGGCATTCTGGGTGTCCCTGGGATGTCGGCCCGCACCTTCGGTGCGTTGCAGTCGGCCGGCATATCGGTCTCGCTCATTGCCCAGGCTTCGTCCGAATATACGATTGACTTCACCGTGCCCGACGAGGTCGCCGAGCACGCGGTCGACGTGCTGCACCGCGCATTCCGGGCGGAGATCGCCCATGGTGAACTCGAGGCGGTGCGGACCCGGCGAGGTGTGGCGATCCTGGCGGTGGTGGGTCTCCGAATGGCGGGGCATCCCGGGATAGCCGCCCGAGTGTTCGAGGCGCTCGAGCTGGCCGAGGTGAATGTCGTGGCCATCGCCCAGGGGTCGTCGGAACACAACATCTCGATCGTGGTCGACACGACCGCGGTCCCGGCCGGCCTCCGTCGGATCCACGCCGCCTTCCAGCTCGGCAAGGAGGGGGGGGGGCGTCCCCGGCGGCGCACCGGCAAGGACGTGGTGCTGCTCGGAGCCGGCACCATTGGACGCGCGACCCTGGAGCTGCTTGCGGCCGCGCCGAGCCGCTTCGGGATGCTGCGTGTGGTCGCCGTGGTCGACCGGACCGGGATGGTCCAGGACTCCGCCGGGTTCGATCCGGGCGCCTTGCGCGCGATCGTGGCCTGCAAGCTCTCTGGGGGGGGAGTTGCCAGTCTGCCAGGCGGCGTGCGTGGGGCACCAGCGGACAGCCTCGCGACGCTGGCCCAGCACGCACTGATTCGCCCGGCGGTCGCCGACCTCACCGCGGACGACAGCACCGCGCTGCTCACGATGATGGCACGGGCCGGCTTCGACGTGGTGCTGGCCAACAAGCGGCCGATGACGGGACCGTGGGCCGAGTACCGTGCGCTCAAGGACGCATTGGCGGCGCACGGTGGACGCCTGCGTCACGAAGCGACCGTCGGTGCCGGACTGCCGCTGGTGCTTGCGGTCGACCAGTTGCTCCGCACCGGCGACCGGATCCACAGACTCGAGGGTGTGCTCTCGGGCACACTGGCTGCGGTGCTGACCGACCTCGAGGACGGCGTCCGGTTCTCGGAGGCCGTATTGGCGGCCGAGGCGGCCGGCATGACCGAACCCGATCCTCGCGATGACCTGAGTGGTACCGACGTCGCACGAAAGGCCCTCATCCTCGCCCGGATGATTGGGCAGCACCGTGAACTCAGCGATGTCACCACGGAATCGCTGGTGCGCGGTGCGGCACGCGGCACGCTCGCCGCGTGGCGGAAGACACTGGCCCGCGACGACGCGTGGTGGCTGGCTCGCGTGACGGCGGCGCGCGACAAAGGTCGGGTGCTGCGCTATGTCGCGTCGGTCACCGCCAGCAAGACCGAGGTGGGCCTCCGCGAGGTATCGCGGGATCATCCGCTCGGTCAACTGCGCGGCCCGTCCAATCGATTGGTGATCACCTCGGAGCGGTACCACGCGCATCCGTTGGTGATCACTGGACCGGGTGCGGGGCCGGAGGTCACGGCGACCGGCGTGCTGGCCGACCTCCTCAGTCTGACCGGCGCATGACCCGAACCGGCGTGGTGGCCTTCGCCCCAGGGTCGATCGGCAATGTCGGGCCCGGACTCGATGTCCTCGGTCTTGCCGTGGCGGGTGCCGGTGATTCGGTCCACGCCGATTTCCGCTCGGGTTCTGACATCGTGGTCCTCGACGCCGGCCATCCCGATCTCCCGACCGACTCGGCCAGCAACACGGCGGCGATCGCGGCGGCGGCGGTCCGTCGCCAGCTCGACGACGAGCGCGGCATCGCGCTGTCAGTGACCAAGGGCCTGCCGCTCTCAGGGGGGCAAGGCGGCAGCGCCGCATCGGCGATCGCCGGTGCCGTGGCCACCGACGCACTCTTGGGGGGGGGACTCTCGACCGAGCAACTGCTCGCCTGTGCCCTCGAGGCGGAAGCGACCGTGGCGGGGCGTCATCTCGACAATCTTGCGCCGTCGCTGCTCGGTGGGCTCATCCTGATCCGGGCGCTCGACCCGATCGACGTGATCCGCTTCACCCTGCCACCGGAGTTGCAGGTGGTGCTGGTGCATCCGGCCCAGCGGATGCGGACACGCGACGCGCGGACGGTTCTGCCGGCAATTGTCCCGCGGGACGTGGCACTCCAGCAGGCCGCCAACATCGCGGCGATGGTGGCCGGCGCGTGCCTCGGGGATCTGGCGCTCTTCGGTCGCGCCATCGATGACCAGATCGCCGAACCGGTGCGAGCGCCGCTGCTCCCGGGGTTCTTGGCCGCGCGGGATGCCGCCCGCGCGGCCGGTGCCCTGGGATGTTCGATCAGTGGCGCCGGTCCGACGGCGTTCGCCTTCGCCGCCGATCCGGACACCGCAGCGGCCGTGGCTCATGCGATGACCGCGGCATACCGGTCCGCCGGACTCGAGGCGACCGCCATCATCACCCAAGTCGACTACGAAGGAGCCCGACTCTCATGAGCGGAACCGGTGCCGTGGTGGTCCGATGTGAGGCGTGTGACCGTGAGCTCCCCGATTCGACGGCGGCCGTGCGCTGTTCCTGCGGCGGCCTACTCACGGTCGCCCACGATCCAACCGTTCGGGGGGGGGAGCTTCAGGCCCTGTTCGACGATGCCTGCTGCGCCCGTCCCTCCCGCACGGCCTCTGGCGTCTGGCGATTCGGCCCGATCGTGCATCCCGCGGCGATGGACGATGCTGTTTCGCATCCCGAGGGCAACACCCCGGTGATGCAGCGCGATCGCCTCTCGGCATGGACCGGGATCGAGGCTTTCCATGTCAAGCACGAGGGCTACAACCCGACCGGCTCATTCAAGGATCGCGGCATGACCGTCGCGATGACCCAGGCGCGCCGAACCGGAGCGACCGCAGTGGCATGCGCCTCCACCGGTAACACGTCGGCGTCGCTGGCGGCCTATGCAGCTCAGGCAGGGCTCGATCCGCTGGTGTTCGTGCCTGAAGGACAGGTGGCCGTCGGCAAGCTGGCCCAGTCACTTGCCTACGGTGCCCGAACCCTGATGGTGCGCGGCGACTTCGATGCCTGCCTCAGTCTCGTGCAAGATGCCGGAGAAGCGCTCGGCATCTATCTGGTCAACTCGATCAATCCGTTTCGACTTGAGGGCCAGAAGACGATCGTCCTCGAACTGCTGCGCCAGTGGGATTGGGACCCGCCGGAGTGGATCGTCCTCCCGGCCGGCAACCTCGGCAATACGTCGGCCTTCGGGAAGGCGCTCGAGGAGGCGCATGCCTGGGGATTGATCCCCCGGATACCGCGTCTTGCGGCGATCCAGGCCCAGGGGGCGGCGCCATTCGCGGCGGCCTTCGATCGCGGATTCGATCACCTCGTTCCCGTCCACGCCGAGACCTTGGCCACGGCCATCAGGATCGGGGCGCCGGCGTCCTATCATCGGGCCGTCAGGGCCATCCGGGCGACCGATGGTGTGGTCCTCTCCCTCGACGATGCGACGATCCTGGAGGCAAAGGCACAGGTCGACGCCGCCGGAATAGGGGCCGAACCGGCCAGCGCTGCCTCGGTGGCCGGTGCCCGTGCCCTCCGGGCCAGCGGGACGATTGCAGCGGGCGACCGGGTCGTGGCGATCCTGACCGGGCACCTGCTCAAGGATCCGGGGATCATCGAGCGGATGCACGGTACCCCGCCGCTGATCGCCCAACCCAACCGCCCCGTGACCATCGACCCGACGCTCCAGGACCTCAAAGCAGTGCTGGCAAGCTCCTGACCGGGTCCCGGATCCGGGTCCCGAACCCGGTCCGGAACCCGCTGAGGCACGGACTTCGCACTGGAAGCCGATAGGACGGTACCAGTGGAGGGTCCTCACACGGAGCGATCCGCCGACTGTCACCGCAGCGCATGACCGAGCACCCCTGGAGGAATCCTGCCGTTTGTGACGTCCGTTCCCCCCAGTCCCCGCGGGCTGTTGACTCGCTGGGGTCGGTGTCGGTGACGTCGCCTCGCATCGGCGACATCCTGCTCACGCGTGGCTTGATCACTCCGGAGCAGCTCGAGCAGGCACTCGTCCAGCAACGCCGGACGGGAGAGCGGCTCGGTCGCGTCGTGCTGACGCTCGGGATGGTCACGAGGGTCGACGTCGCCGGTGCGCTCGCGGAGCGGTGGCAGCTTCCGTTCGTGATGGTCACCCCCGAGATGGTCAAGCCAAGTGCGGCACGGCGCTTTCCGCTCGATGCAACCATCGCGCTCCGGGCTGTCCCGCTCTCGGACGACGGGCAGACGGTGCTGGTGGCCTCCGGCGAGGAACCCGGCCATACGCTGCGTGACACACTCGCCATCGTCTATCCCGGCCGCCTGCACGATATCCGGATCACCACCGAGTGGGATATCGATCGCGCCATCGGCATCGCGCATCGCCGCCAAATGGTCGATGCCTCGATCCACGGCCTCTACTTCCGCCATCACGAGGAAAGTGCGTTCCGGAATTTCAGCGCGGCCCAGTATCTCCTGATCGTGCTCCTGCTCGCCGGTGTGCTGGTGGGCCTCTGGATCGTGCCGATCAAGACGATGCTCTTGCTCACCGTCGTCGCGTCGTTGGTGTTTGGCACTGCCGTGATCTTCCGGATGCTGATCGGGCTGGCGGAGACGCCAACCTCCGCCAGAATCACGGTCAACCCCGAGAGCCTTGAGGCGCTCACCGAACGAAGCATGCCGACCTACTCGATCCTGGTGCCGTTTGATCGGGAACCTGAGCAGGTCGAGAACCTGCTCGCCTCGCTGGCGAGTCTCGAATACCCGGTCGACAAGCTCGACGTCATGCTGCTCTTCCATGAGGAGGATCTCGAGAGCCTCGCCGCCGCGAAGGCCGCTGCACCACCCGACAATGTCAGGCTCCTGGTCGTACCGGCCGGGGAACTCCACACCAAGCCGATGGCATGCAACGTCGGCCTGCTCTATGCAAAGGGCGAGTTCGTGGTGGTGTTCGACGCCGCCGACCGTCCGGAACCGGATCAGCTCCGGAAAGCGGTCGTGGCATTCCGGCGTGGTCCCCGTCGGCTGGCATGCCTGCAGGCCACGCGGAGCCCTCGGAATTCGCGCAACACGCTCCTCAGCCGGTTCGCGACCATCGACCAGCTTTTCTGGCTCGAGCATCTGCTGCCCGGCCTCGATCGCTGGCGGCTGCCCGTCCCGATTGGCGGGACCAGCAACCACTTTCGAACCGAGGTCCTGCGCGAACTCGGCGGCTGGGACCCGTTCAATGTCACGGAAGACGCAGATCTCGGCGTGCGTGCCGCGATGCAAGGCCACCGGGTGGGTACGATCAACAGCTCGACGTCGGTGGTGATCCACGCGTCGCTTGTCGCATGGCTTCGGGAACGGACCCGCTGGATCAAGGGCTATATGCAGACCATGTTGGTGTTCCTTCGCGATCCGATTGCACTCACGCGCCGACTGGGACCCCGACGCACCATGGGGTTCGCGCTCCTGATCGCCGGCACGCCGCTGGGCCACCTGATGCAGCCGATTGCGACCGGACTGACAGTGCTCTGGATCGCCGTGGGGCTCAATGTGCTGCCGCTCAGGTATCCGATCTGGGCCATCGACCTCGCCCTGCTCTCGCTCCTCATGGGCTACGCAAGCGTGATCACGATCCACCTGTTCACGGCGCTCCGTCATCGGCGCTACGGCCTGGCCCTCCTCGCGCCTCTGGCACCGTTGTACTGGCTGCTCCACAGCGTCGCGGCATTGGCCGCCCTTGTGCAGCTCCTGCTCTTCCCGGACCGACTCGGTACCGAGGTGCTCGAGGAATAGCCCGGCGACGTGTGACTTCCCACGCGTCCAATGCGTCTTCAGGGTGCACCTCCTGCCCCATGACTCGGACCCGGACGCCTGTTCATGCGCACCACTGCTCTGCTCATCGCACTCACGATCATGGGATGCAGTTCACCCACCCTCCCTGAGGAGCGGGATCTCGCAGCTGCCCAGGCTCGGTGGGATGCTCGCGCTTTTCCGGACTACGAGATGGAAATTCAGATCGGGTGCTTCTGCCCGCCCGACGTCGCCGAGTGGTCTCGCGTGCGGATTGTCGGGGGCGTCGTGACGGAGGTCATGCGGCTGTCGGACAGCACGGTCATCGCCCCCAATCTCTGGCCGATGTGGCAGTCGATTGATCAAATCTTCGAACGGCTCCGGGGCGTGCACGGCTCCGACGTCTATGCCCACTTCACCGCCACGTTCGATCCCGCGCTCGGCTTCCCACGCGAGGCCAACCTGGTCGAACGACCGAACGTGGCGGATGCGGGGATCGCGTGGAGCATTCGGAGAGTCGGTCCCCTTCCCCCGACCTCAGCCGTGGCACACCTGTCACTCGAGTAAATGCGGACCACGATTGGATTCGAGCGCTACCGTCGCACAACGGTCAGGATCGCTCTGAGCCGTGCATCGCGGCTCGAAGGGCCAACGCCGATCCGGAACTCCCCAGGTTCGACGATCCGCGCCAGCTGTTCGTCGAGGATCGACAGCTCGTCCGGGCCGAGGCTGAAATCCACCGTGCCACGCGCTCCCGGTGCCAGTCGAATCTTCCGGAAGCCCGCCAACTTGCTGACCGGTTGCGACACCGTCGACAACAGGTCGTGCAGGTAGAGTTGGACAACCTCTGTACCCGCACGCGCGCTGGTATTGCGGATGGTGACCACGACACGCACGGAATCGGAGACACCGATCGTGTCGCGCGAGAGCTCCATCCGCTCATACTCGAACGTCGCATATCCCATCCCGAATCCGAAGGGAAACGCAGGGCGACCAGTCAGGTCGAGGTAGTCGTCGCCTCGCCCTGTCGGCTTGTGTGAGTAATAGAGTGGCAGCTGCCCTTCCGCACGCGGGAAGGTGATCGGGAGACGCCCACCCGGCTCGGACTCACCGAGGAGCACGTCGGCGATCGCTTCTCCGCCGCCCTCGCCGGGATACCACGCCATCACGACGGCCGCGACCGAGTCGATCCACCTGTCCATGATGACCGGTGCGCCGCCGATGATCACCACGATCACCGGTCGTCCAGTCGCGGCGAGACGTCGGATCAACTCCTCTTGGTGGCCCGGTAGCGCGAGCGATGCTCGATCGCGGAACTCACCCTCCTCGAGTCCGGCAACAACCAGGACCGCATCACTGCGCGCGGCGGTGTCGACAGCCATTTGCAGTACGCGTTCGATCTGCGCCGGCTCGTCACCCTGCCAGGCGAGCCGCACCGACCCGTTGCCGACCGACTCGTGGAATTCGAGACGGATGGCGTGCTCGCTACCCGGCTCAAGCACGATGCCACTCTGATGCAGCCCGTACCCGACCTGCTCCCATTGATCGATCACAAGATGGTCATCGATCCAGAGCCTCACACCATCGTCACCTTCGACCGCGAGTAGACGAGGAGATCCTTTGGGTATCCGCAGCGTTCCCGACCAGCGCACCGCGAACCAGTCACGGGGCACGCCAGGCACGGGCGGATTGAAGGTCCAGTGGAAATCCACAGTGGCATCCACGGGCGATGCGAAGGGTACGTCGGCCAGGCTCTGACCGGGGTGATACTCGCCCTGGAGCCCCGCGTGTTGCTGTCCATCAACGACGGTCGAGAGTGCCGTTGCCGGAACAGTTGGCCACGTGTTGTCGGTGCGACCTGGTCCATCGGTCGCCCGGACGCGAGCCGCACCGAGTCGCCGCTGCAACGCCTCGAGCACGGTGACGGGTGCCACACCGGGACCGCTGTAGCCGCCGAGCCGGAGCATGCGCGCGTCCGGACCGATCACCGCGAGGGTGCCGTTGAAATGATCGAGTGGCAGTGTGCTGTTCTCGTTCCGGAGCAGCACCATGCCGGAGGCCGCGGCTTCGCGTGCGAGCGCGAGATGTTCCGGCCGCCCATTCCAGTACGCCGCGCTGTCGGGCATGGCATACGGGGCATCGAAGAGGCGCATGGCGAACTTGGTGCGCAGGACTCGGGTCACCGCGCGATTGATAAGGGAATCCGGCACGGTGCCATCGGTGAAGGCTCTCAGCCACGGGGTGTGCTGTTCCCAACCGGACTGGAACACCACGTCGAGCCCCGCATCGAGCGCCCCCGCCGCCGAGGTGACGATGCTCGCCTCGGTGAGGTGGAGGACGGTGGCGCCGGCCGTCGCCGCGGCATCGGAGATGACGACACCATCGAAGCCCCATCGATCACGCAGCACACCGGTGAGCAAGACACGATTCTGTGACGCTGGGAGGCCATCAACGGAGTTGTAGGCCGTCATGACCGACCGTGCCCCGGCGCGGACCGCGGCCTCGAATGGCGGGAACCACACCTCCCGGAGCTGACGCTCGCTCACCTCGATCGGCCACGAATCGCGGCCACCCTCGCCGACGTTCGCCACGAAGTGTTTCGGGGTGGTGATCACACCGGCACGTTCGAATGGCGTGATGAAACTGCGAGCCATCGCACTGGCAAGGAGCACATCCTCGCCGTAGGTCTCCTCGGTGCGTCCCCAGCGTCCATCCCGCGTGATATTCACGACCGGCGAAAGCACCTGTCGGATCCCTCGACTCGAGGTCTCGCGTGCGATCGCCGTGGCCACACGCTCGACGAGGGCGGTGTCCCAGGTTGCTGCGAGGGCGATCGCCTGCGGAAAGGTGGTCGCGCCCGGCCGGGTCAGGCCGTGGAGGGCCTCCTCGAAGGCGATGAACGGGATGCCGAGGCGGGTCGAGTCGACGAAGTGATGCTGGATGCGATTGAGGCGTGATGCGTCGCGCGCCGCTGCGTCCGGCGTGCTGTCGGTCGGTACCACTTGCAGCCCGTACACGCCGTGGCTGTAGTCGTGTGCCGGATTGTCGAGACTCCCCGGCAGCATGAACAGTTGCCAGAACTTCTCGGTCGGCGTCATGCGCGATAGCAGGTCCGCGACACGCATTTCGACCGAGCTGGTGCTATCACGGTAGGGGGGTCGAACGCCTTGCGCGCTGCCCGCCACAGGGAGGGCGGACAGCGCGCAGAGGATACTCGCGAGGCGAAGCATCATCGAGCGGTACTCAGCTCGTCAGCTTGGCCGGTCGCATCACCAGGTTCTCGATGAAGAACTCCATCATCCTGCCTGAGTTGAGGCCCGAGTGCCCGGCATCCGGACCAACCTGCACCTCGAAACTCTTGCCGGCCTTCTGGAGTGCCTGGATCAACTGCATCATGTTGTTCGGGTGGACGTTGTCGTCAGCCGTGCCGTAATAGAGCATGAGGCGGCCGTTGAGGTCCTTCGCGTAGTTCATCGCATCGCCCGCCTCGTAGCCCGACTTGTTGGCCTCGGGAGTGTACATGTAGCGCTCGGTGTAGATCGTGTCGTAGTGATACCACGCCGTCACGGGTGAAGACGCCGAGGCCGCCGAGAACGCCTCGGGATGCCGGAGCAACGCCATCGCCGACGAGTAGCCGCCGTACGAAGTGCCGAAGATTCCGACCCGGGTGCCGTCGACATACGGCCGCGTCGCGAGGAACTTCGAGGCCGCAGCCATGTCATCGATCTCGGGCACGCCGAGCTTCTCGTAGATCGCGTCGAGGAAGTGCTTGCCCCGACCCGCCGCGCTGCGGGTATCGAGCGTCACCACCAGGAATCCGTATTCCGTATACGGATGCGGCGTCGCGTAGTTCTCACGCGCGCCATTGGTCGCCGGACCACCGTACACCGAGAAGATCACTGGGTACTTCTTCGACGGATCGAAGTTGGACGGGAAGTTGAGCATGCCATGGAGTGGCGTCTTGCCGTCCGCCGACGTGTAAGTGAACATCTCCACCGGCTTGAGGCCGAGTGCCTTGGCCCCGCTGTCATCACTCTCGGCGATGGTGGCGAGGACCTTGCCGCTCGCATCCATGAGCCGGCTGACGGGCGGGGTGTCGTGCGTCTGCGCGACATCGACGAACGTCTTGGTGTCGGGGGCCAGCGTGACGCTGTGCATGAACGCCGGATCGGTCAGGCGACGATCGTTCTTCCCGTCAAGACCCACGCGGTGCAACTGCACCTTCATGTAGTTGTCGCCGCTCCGGGCATAGTACCACAGCTGCTTCGCCTGCTCGTCGACCTTGACGATCCCGTTCACTTCGAACGGGTGATCGGTCAGCGTCGCCAAAAGCTTACCGCTGATGTCATAGAGGTAGTAGTTGTTGAAGCCGGTCCGCTCCGACTCCCAGATGAACCGCTTGCCATCCTCGAGCCAGCGGATGGTCGGCGAGTTGTCGGTCCATGAGGCCGGCCACGATTCGCGGACGATCACGCGGCAGGCACCAGTCGCCGGCGCGCAGGCGGTGAACTCCATGATGTTCTGGCGACGGTTGGTGCGGTTGAACATGAGCTCGCTGCCGTCGGGGCTCCATCGCACGCCATAGACGTAGTAGCCGACGACGTTGTCGGCCGACGCCTTGCCGTCCCGGACCTCGACCTTGGTGGTCTTCGCCGAGGCGATGTCGTAGACATAGAGATCGACGATGGGATTGTCGGTACCGGCCTTCGGATAGGCCTCGGTCGCGACGTCATCGTACAGCTTGGTCTGGTCCATCTGGAGGAAATAGTCCTTGACGGGACTCTCATCGAAGCGGTAGTACGCGACCTTGGTGCCGTCCGGCGACCACCACATCGCGCTGGTCTGGCGAAGCTCCTCGCCGTAGACCCAGCTCGCGGTGCCGTACTTGATCCGTCGCTCCTCGCTCCCGTCGGTGGTCAACGGCTGTTCGCCGCTGCCATCGGCCGCGCTCAGCCAGACGTTCCGAGCGCGATAGAACACCTTTTTCGATGAATCGGGCGAGAATGCCTCGGCGGCCTGCCGTCCCCGGCCGGGGCCGCCACGGCGGTTGCCCGCGCCGCGATTCGACTCCGGCATGGCGACCTCGGTCCCATGCCGCTTGCCGACATCGTAGCTGTAGCGCTTGCCGTTGAGTGCGTAGGTGAACGACTTGCTGTCGTCCGCCCAGTCGGCGGTGATCTGGCCGCGGGTGACCGCGCTGCCGATCTTGGGCGCCATTTCGGTGTAGCGGGCGTAGCCCGGCATCTCCTTGAGGCGATCCTGGGCATGCAGCGAAACAACCAGGCCCCCCAGAAGGAGCACGAGGGCGGCAGGTGAGGCGTGGCGGGCTATCCGAGAGGACACGGCGTCAACTCCGAGAAAGTGGGATCGATTGGGGGAATCATGAGGACTGGAGCCTACCCCGGCCCAGCCCTCTGCTACGCGAAACGGGCCATCGAGGTTGCACCCCGACGGCCCGCGATGGTCACTTGGCGGCCCGGACCGCCGTCTTCAACTCGTCATAGGCGGTCGGATCGATCTCCCGAAACGGCCGCATCACTGTCTCGATCTTGCCGGTGGGCCCGACCACGAAGAGCACCCGAGACTCCCACTGGCGTCCCTCCGCAAGGGTACCGTACGCCGTGCCAGCTAGCCCATCGGCATCTGATGCAAATCGGAACGGGAACTTCTCGTCGGCCGCCCAGCTCGCCAACTCAGCC
>JBBSPX010000065.1:0-14396 GCA_038258395.1 Gemmatimonadales bacterium
CATCCTTCATCCTTCATCGTTCATCGTTCATCGTTCATCGTTCATCGTTCATCGTTGAGCCTTGAGCGTTGAGCCGCGATTAAAGCACTGCCCTCCCGTTTGCTGAGCTTGCGACTGTCATCGCCCAGCACCAGTGGGTGATGCAGAGTCACCGCAGGCGCGACGCGCCCCAGCGACTTTCCGAGGAGCCACTGCCGGCCTGTTGAGCTGAGCAGATCCTCGCCGCGGATGATCACCCCGACATCGTCGTGCATGTCATCGACCACCACACAGAACTGGTAGGTCCACTGTCCCATGGCATCCCGAATGACCGGATCGCCATGGTCGCGTGCCGGTTGCTGTGTGATGGTGCCGAGTAACAGATCGTTGAACTGCACCGGCTCATCGGGGAGCATCACGCGGACGACTGTGCGTCCTTCGCGCTCAATCGGTTGACCGCGGCAGGTGCCAGGATAATGTCGTTCACCATCGGCGTCTGGCGGTGGCAGGTCACCGCGCGTGCATGTGCACCCGTAGAGCACTCCTCGCGCATGGAGTGCATCGAACGCCGCCTGATAGCGTTCGGAATGATCGCTCTGGCGATACGCCGAAGGTGGTGCCCCGCGTAGCGAATCGAGCGAGTGCGGTTCGGGGACAAAGCGGAGCCAGGTGAGGTCGTCGAGGATCTGGTGCTCGAGCGCTGGGGTGCACCGCGTGCGGTCGTGATCCTCCATCCGGACGATCACGCTGAGGCCGAGCAGATCGGCTGTGGCCCAGAGCCAGCGCATGTGTTCGAGGTGACCCAGATGCAGTCCGCCGGTGGGCGACGGTGCGAATCTGGTGATCGGACTGACTTCCCCCTTGCCCGTAGCCTGCCATGCCGCGGTGATGCGGGCGGCGATGCCGGGATCGAGGTGCCAATCGGTTGGTCCGGTCACTGTGGCGGTCTCACGGCGTGTCGAGTGCGCGCATTTCCATCTCGATCAGTGCCGCCTGGGTTGCGGGGCCCGCTTCGCCACACGACGACGTCGGAATCCTGACGAATCGCGTCTGCGCACCCACTCGACCGAGCGCCGAGTGGAGTGCCTCGCCAAATGCGATCGGGCCGGGGGCGACCGGGGTGCCTTCGATGACCAGGGTCGGTGCCTCTCCACCACGGATGGCGGCGAGGAAACCACCACTCTCCCAGTGCGGCGCCGCCAATCGGAGTGGTCGCGATGCATGCCACTCACTCCAGAGCGGTGCATCGTAGCCGGTGCCACCCGGCAGCCAGCCGCTGCCCGCACACCTGACGATCACTCGGCGCACCAGCGGCTCCGCCTGCGCCAGTGCCACCGCCTCGACGGCACCGGCACCGGTGCCGACCACTGCGATCCTGGTGGTGTCGACCAGACCACGCGCAATGACATCTCGGAGCACCGCCCGAAGATCCGCGATATCCTCGTTGGGCCAGCTGTCGGTCACACCATTGGCGATGTCGAATCCGTAGCCGGTCGAACCACGAGGATTGACCCGGAGCACCAACGAGCCGTTCGCGGCATGTGCCAACGCCCAGGGAGCGTAGCCAGCACCAGCCATCGCATGCGGCCCGCCGTGGATATCGATCAACAACGGAGCACGCTGCTCCAGGGTGAAGCCTGGTGGCCGATGCAGCCATGAATCGATCGGTCGGCCCGCCGCATCCCGGATCTCGAACTGCTCGAGCTCACCCGTTGCGATCTCGCTCCCTGGGTCAATCACCGTGCGGAGTTCGGCCGGTTTGCCGGCCGGGAATCGTACCAGTGACCCCGCCGACGACGGGGTCGCACGAATCGCGAGCACGATGTCGCCACGCATGCTCACGTCCGCCAGCTCCAGCAGATGCGTCCCAGTGGTCGCGCTCTTGAGCCTGCCGTCCTTGATCTCGATCCGATGGAGGTTTCGCGTCCCGCGATCCTCGGTGGCAAACCAGATCGACTTGCTATCGTCACTCCACATCACATCACCGACGTCACGATCGAGTCCCACGGTGAGACGCCGGAGACCCGTGCCGTCGGCCCGCATCACAATCAGCTCGCTCGCTGGCCAGAAACCGGTCGGAATCGGCTGGCCGCTGAAGGCGATCCATTCATGATTGGGCGAGACGACCGGTGCCACCCAGCGACCGCCGGTCCCCGCGAGATCCTTCCGTGCCGCCGTCTCGACATCGATCAGGTGCAGCGTGGCACCATCAACCGACTCGGCGGAGCCCTGGAGTCTAGCGGAGAGCACGATGCTCGAGTCGCTGAGCCAGTCGAACGGGACCGTGTTCGGTTGCTCCGGGAAGAGCGACCCCAGTGCCAGGTTGGTGCCACTCACGCGTCGGAGCGAGTCAGTGGCGAGATCGACGACATAGAGCGCCGACCGGCCGCGTGTGTCGCCACCGTCGAAGGCGATTCCGACTGCTGCGACGGTCGATCCGTCGGCGGTGAACGCGATTCGCCCACCCGATGGTGAGAAGCGGAACTCCTGCACACCATGCGGCAGAGCGGTGAGCACCCGGTCGCTCCCGTGCAACGAATCGCGGACGGCGAGTTGCCAGAGATCACCGACCGGAACGAGTCTCGCGATCCGAACGCCATTCGGGCTGAATCGGACCGCACGCCCCACGCCGATCGCCTCGGGGGCGCCGCCGTCGGTTGGCACGATTGCCGTCTCGTCGCGGAACCGATCCCGCACGCGGTCGGCGGTGCGGATGGTGTAGGCGATCCGGCTCCCATCGGGCGAGAAGGTCGCATCAAGCACACGATGCTGTGCCACGAAATCAATCGGCTGCTGGGCGGCGAGTGGCGCGGCAACCAGTGCAAGCATGGTCACGATTCTCGGTGTCATGCTGAGCCCCTGTGGCGCAATTCCTGACGCACGCGTGCGACCACCATCTCGATGCCGATGCGGTTGTGGCCGCCCTCGGGGATGATCACATCGGCGTAGCGCTTGGACGGCTCGACGAACTCGAGGTGCATGGGGCGGACGGTGCTGAGATATTGCCGGATGACATCGCCCATGGTGCGACCTCGATCGGTGACGTCGCGCTGCAGGCGGCGAATGAAGCGAATATCGTCGGCCACATCGACGAAGATCTTGATGTCGAACAGTTCCCGGAGGCGCGGCTCCGTGAACAGCAGGATGCCGTCAACGATCACCACCTCTGCCGGTTGGATACGTACGGTCGCTGCCGCCCGCGTGTGCGCCGCGAAGTCGTAGGTCGGCTTGTCGATCGCGTGGCCTCCGGCCAGCATCTCGAGCTGCGCCACCATCAGATCGTTGTCCAGCGAATCGGGGTGATCGAAGTTGATCTGGCGCCGTTCGCCCAGGGTCAGATGTGCCAGATCCGCGTAGTAGGCATCCTGATCGATGAACGCGGCGGCGACATCGGTGGCGCCCAGGATTGCGCGTGCGACGGTCGTCTTGCCGGAGCCGGAGCCGCCGACGACGCCGATGATGAGGGGGCGGGAGGTCGGAGTCACGCAGCACACTCCGCGTGTTGGTCGAGGGCGTGCGAGGAGCGGCGGCCGGGCGCGCGCCCTGAATGCGTCCCTCCCGAGTGGCTGGTGCTTCCGGAGTTCCGGCGCGCAGGCGCCCGCGAAGGAAGCACCAGCGTGCGCCGCCGCCCCGCCGAGCATGGCTCTCGCTCAACCCGCGGGCTCATCGCACCCTCTCAATGTCGAGTCGCAGCTCGTACCAACCATCGCGTTGCCAGTGCTGCACAAAAATCTCATGGCGTCCGGTGGCGTCGAACTCCACCTCCTTGACATGCGACTCACCAGGGATCGGATCCTCGAGGATAAACTTGCCGTCGATCGCCACCCATATGGCATCGTCGGCGATGGTTCGGATCCGGTACCGCCCAGGTGCCAACGTCACAGTCCCCTTGGCGGTGGTGCGGACATTCGCCTGCGGGATCGCCTTGTTCGGTGGCTGGTACCACGTCAGGTCGAGTCGAGTGGTGTCGAGCGTTGCCACCACCTTGGCAGTCGAGTCGAAGGGCACATCGGGCGCTGGTCGGAACTCGAGATGCCACGCGATCGCTGGCTGGAACCGCTCCCACGAAAATCGGAACGGCTGCTGTGCCGGCACCGGCTCACCGAATGAGGTCACGAACGACTTCTCGCCGAGGTACTCGAGTTCGACGCGCCAATCATTCTCGCGGCCGGTCGTTGGCACCACCGTCAGTGTATCACCGACCACCCCCGATTGGGCGGACAGCGACACCACGCCTTCGAGGCCGACCACGCGCCATGCGCCGGCCGGGCCGAGCACGCGGAGCCGTTGCGGATTCGCGTCGCTCCGGCCAACTGGCCAGAGCTTTGGGCTCTGCCAGTCGTAGGGTCCCCATTCGTCGACGATGATCATCTTCCGACCGCGCGGTGCGTTGCGCGGGATCATGGCATCGATGCCACCTGGCAGGCGTGCGACGCGGTAGCGTGCCGGGATCTCGACCGGCGCGGCTCTCCCTGCAGTCGACGGCGTGAAGACCCACCCAGTGGTATCGCCCTTGGTGCGCGTCAGGGTATCGACATTGCGGAAGAGATTGCCGGTGATGCGCACGTTCCGCGAGTCGGTCGCCTGCACCGCCACCTGCACATTGGTGAACGTGTTGCCGAGTATGGTGTAGTCGCGTGAACGAGTATCGCGGTGTTGCGGATAGCCCCAATCCGTGGGTTCACTCGGGTTCTGCCAGATACGGATCGCGGTGGTGTCACCCGCAAACGTGTTGCCGGCGATCCGGATATCCTGGCCGTGCTCGATGGTGATCGCCTCATCATTGTCTATGAACTGGTTGCCGATGAAGAGGGTAGAGTAGGAGTAGCCACCCCAGACGCCGTGCCAGTTCTCTTCGACGCGGTTGTTCACGAACACGTTGCGCGAGAACGTGTTCTCGATCCCGTTGGTCGGCGCGTGGGAGAAATCGTTGCCGTAGAAGAGATTGTCGTTGACGCCGCCTTCGCCGGTGTCCATGGTGCTCTGGCCCGCCCAGATAAAGAGTCCATCACCCGAGTGGGTCACGCTGTTGTAGGCGACGACGTTGTTGCAGCTCTGTTCGTACATCAGGAGGCCGGCCGAGTCCTGGCCGCGGTTGTAGAAGCCGTCGCTGTAGCCGCGAACATTGTAGTCGATCCGGTTGTGCATGATCGTGTTGTCGGAACTGCGGTACATCCCCACCCCCAGCCCGGAATTGTAGCTGAAGGTGTTGTTCCAGATCTTGAGGCCGGTGGTGCGGGTCATCAGGAGGCCGTTCATCCCTTGGCGCGCGGTGACGCCGCGGATCTCCCCGCCCGTCACGCCGTCGAGGTAGATCGCGGCGCCCTTGGCGAGCCATTCGTTGTCGTCGTTCTTGTGGAACGACAACCAGTCGACCAGCGACTCCTTCTCGATCCCGCTCAGCAGGTGCGACTTCCAGTTGTACGACAGGTCGATGTCACGGAGCGTCAGGTCGTGGGTACCCTTGGCGAGTAGCGCAATCTTGTAGCCGCGTGCGGCGCCGCCCCGGACGGAAATATTGCTGCCACCATCGATCAGGATGCCGGTGCCGGTGAACTGGTCCGGGTGAAATCGGTCAGCGGTGCCGACTATCTCGACGCCCCGGAGGTCTACGGTGATCGAGTCGCCATGGATCGTCAGCGCGGGACTCGCGCTTGCTGGCGCGAGATAGCTGCCAGGTGCGATTCGGGTTGAGGTGGTGATCACCATACCCGGGGTGAATGTCGTGGCGCGGCCTTGGCCGCTGAGCAGCGCAGGGATGAGGAGCAGCGGGAGGATGGCTCGCATGGGGGAAATGTACGTAGGGGCGCGGCGTGCTGCGCTCCGCGGCTATTCCGCGTACGCCTCCATCGGCGGGCAGGTGCAGACCAGGTTCCGGTCGCCATACGCCTGATCAATCCGACCCACCGTCGGCCAGCTCTTCCGGTGCCGGAGTTCCGGCATCGGATACGCCGCGACCTCGCGCGGATACGGCCGCGACCAATCATCGGCGATCAACTGCTCAAGCGTGTGCGGCGCACCCTTGAGGATGTTCCGCTCCCGGTCGGCCCCGCCCTGCTCGACCTCGTGCACTTCGGCCCGGATCGCCAGCATCGCATCGATGAACCGATCGAGCTCCTCCTTCGGCTCCGACTCGGTCGGCTCGATCATCAGCGTGCCCGCGACCGGGAACGACACCGTCGGCGGATGGAAGCCGTAGTCGATCAATCGCTTCGCGATGTCCTCGACCTCGATGCCGGCACTGGCCTTGAACGGGCGCGTGTCGAGAATGCACTCGTGCGCCACCAGCCCCTTCGGGCCCGCGTAGAGCACATCGTAGGCACCCTCGAGCCGCTTGGCGATGTAGTTGGCCGCGAGAATCGCGATCTTGGTCGCCATCGTGAGCCCATCGCCACCCATCATGCGGATATACATCCACGAAATCGGCAGGATGCTGGCACTGCCCCACGGTGCCGCCGAGATCGTCCCCGAAGCGGCCGCGTGACCGAGGTCGACCGCCGGGTGATCGGGCAGGTAGGGCACTAGGTGTTTCGCCACGCCGATCGGACCCATGCCGGGACCGCCACCGCCGTGCGGGATGCAGAACGTCTTGTGCAGGTTCAGGTGACAGACATCGGCGCCGAAGTCGCCTGGTCGGCACAACCCGACCTGCGCATTCATGTTCGCGCCATCGAGGTAGACCTGGCCACCGTTGGCGTGGACGATCTCGCAGATCTCGCGAATCGATCCCTCGAACACCCCGTGCGTCGACGGATAGGTGACCATGATCGCCGCGAGAGACGTCGCATGCTCCGTCGCCTTGGCACGCAGATCCTCGACATCGATGTTGCCCTTGGCGTCAGCCGCGACCGGCACCACACGCATGCCCGCCATCACGGCACTCGCCGGGTTGGTCCCGTGCGCACTCGTCGGGATCAGGCAGACATCGCGGGCACCCTCGCCCCGTGCACGGTGATAGGCCCGGATGGTCATCAGCCCAGCAAACTCGCCCTGTGAGCCGGCATTCGGCTGCAATGACACTGCCGCAAATCCGGTGATCTCCGCCAGCCACGCCTCGAGCTGCCGGAACATCTCGGCATAGCCCGCGGCCTGATCGACCGGCACGAACGGATGGAGCGTGGCGAAGCCGGGCCAGCTGACTGGGATCATCTCCGACGTGGCGTTCAGTTTCATGGTGCAGCTGCCGAGCGGGATCATCGCCGCGGTGAGCGAAAGGTCCTTCGACTCGAGCGTCCGGAGGTACCGGAGCATCTCGGTCTCGCTTCGGTGCGCATGGAACACCGGATGATCGAGGTAGCCGCTCGTGCGCCGGAACGCCTCGGCGATCTCGGTGTCGCGCGAGTCCTGCGAAATCTCGAACTCGGTCCGACCGAAACAGCCGAGCACATCGGAGACATCACGCGCGCCGACCGTCTCGTCGAAGGCGATCGCGATACGAGTCGACGACAGTCGAAGGAGGTTGATGCCCTTCGCGAGTGCCGCATCCATCGCCCTGTCGGCGGCGGCCTCGTCGAGCGTCACGCTCACCGTGTCGAAGAAGTGCTGGTGATCCACCGCACATCCGGGCCGCGTGAGACCATCGGCAAGCGTCCGCGCATGACTGTGCACCCGGCCTGCAATCCGACGGATACCATCGGGGCCGTGATACACCGCATACATCGCCGCCATCACCGCGAGCAGCACCTGCGCGGTGCAGACATTGCTGGTCGCTTTGTCGCGGCGGATATGCTGCTCGCGCGTCTGAAGCGCCATACGGAGAGCCATCCGACCGTCTACGTCCTTCGACACCCCGATGATCCGACCCGGCAAGTGGCGCTTGTGACTCTCGGAGGTCGCGAAGAACGCGGCGTGGGGACCGCCGTACCCCATTGGCACACCGAACCGCTGCGAATTGCCGACCGCGATGTCGGCACCCCACTCGCCCGGCGGGGTGATCAACGTGAGTGCCAGCAGGTCGGTCGCCGCCGTGACCAGCGCACCGGCCGCATGCGCCCGCTCCGCCAGGTCGCGGAAGTCACGGATCTCGCCGTCGGTCGCCGGATACTGGACCAGGCAACCCGCCACACCCGTCCCAAACTCCCACGTCATCGGGTCGCCCACCACGATCTCGACACCGCGCGCCTCGGCGCGTGTCTGCACCACGGCGATCGTCTGCGGATGGCACTGGGCGTCGACCAGATAGCGCGGCGAATCCCCCCCCCGAACGACCGCGAGTGTCAGCGCCATTGCTTCGGCTGCTGCAGTGGCCTCGTCGAGCAGTGACGCGTTCGCGACCGGCAACCCCGTCAGGTCGCTCACCAACGTCTGGAAGTTGAGCAGCGCCTCGAGCCGCCCCTGCGCGATCTCGGGCTGATACGGCGTGTAGGCGGTGTACCAACCCGGGTTCTCGAGCACGTTCCGCTGGATCACCGGCGGCGTGAACGTCCCGTGGTAGCCACGTCCGATGTACGACCGGAAGATCGTGTTCTGGTCGGCGAGTGCCTTCAGCTCGGCGAGTGCACCGCGCTCACTCTGGCCGCGATCGAGCGCGAGTGGTTGGCCGATTCGAATGGATTCCGGCACGACGTCATCAATGAACGTGTCGAGGGAGTCGTAGCCGAGTGCACCGAGCATGGCGGTGATCTCGTCGGGACGGGGGCCGATGTGGCGACTGGCGAATTCACGACTCTCTGGCATCAGCATGCAACCTGTGGCACGGGTTCCTGTAACGACATCGGGGCCCCGAGGGGCCCCGAGTGCGAAAGATGCGACGGGCTCGACACGCTCACGCGTCGTCGATCATCGCCTGGTAGGCGGCGGCATCCTTGAGGCCGTCGAGTGCCGACGCGTCACTCAACGTGATCTTGACGAGCCAGCCATCTCCATGCGGATCGGCGGCGACCGTCTCGGGCGAGTCGCCCAGCGAGGCGTTCATCTCGGTCACGGTGCCGGACGCCGGTGCAAAGAGTTCCGAGACTGCCTTCACCGACTCAATCACACCGAACGGCTGCCCCTTCGAGACGGCGGTCCCGACCGCGGGCAGCTCGACGAAGACGATGTCGCCCACCTGCTCGGCGGCATAGGCGGTGATCCCGATCGTGGCGGTATCACCCGTGACCTTGATCCACTCGTGCTCGTCGGAATACTTGCGATCGTCCGGATACGCCACGTGGAGCTCCTCGTTCAGCGGGGTCGGGAGTAGAACGGCATCGGGATCACCTCCGCCGTGACACGGTCGTTCCGGATGCCCACCTCGACGGTGGTTCCCGGCTCGGCCAAGTCTGGCGTCACGAAGGCCATCGCGATGGGGTGGCCGAGCGTCGGTGAGGCCGTCCCGCTGGTCACTCGTCCCGACGCCTCCGGCGCGGCCGGAAGATAGACGGGATAACCGGTCCGGGCGATCCCGCGGCCGGTCAGCTTCAGTCCAACGAGCACCTTGGATGGCCTATCCTTGGCGCGTTCGAGCGCCTCGCGGCCGACGAAGGTCTCCGGCTTGTCGAATTTGACGACCCGACCGAGTCCAGCCTCGAAGGGTGACGTCTCGCGGTCGAGCTCCTGACCGTAGAGCGGCATCCCGGCTTCGAGCCGGAGCGTGTCGCGGGCCCCGAGGCCTGCCGGCACGAGGCCAGCCTTCGTGCCCTCCTCGAGCAGATGGTTCCAGATCCGCTCGGCGTCGCCCCACTCGGTATAGATCTCGAAGCCGTCCTCGCCGGTGTAGCCGGTCCGGGCGATGCGCACCGGGCGCTTGCAGACGGTGGCCGTGGCGATCGAGTAGTACTTGAGTGGCTCGAGATCGATGTCGGTGTGGGCCTGCAGCAGTTCGCGCGAGCGGGGGCCCTGGATCGCGATCAGGGCGGTCCGGAGCGAGGCATCGTCGAAGGTGGCGTCGTGACCCGAAAGGCGCTCGTGGAGCGCCTCGGCCACGGCCTCGCGGTTCGAGGCATTCGCCACGACCAGGAACTCCTCATCGCCGGTCCGGTAGACGATCAGGTCGTCGATCACGGCGCCCTCAGGCGTGCAGATCATCGAGTAGTGGGCGCGACCGTCCTTGAGGCGCGAGGGAGCGGTCACCAGTGCGCCATCGAGCGCGGCGGCGGCACCCGGCCCGCGGACCCACAGCTCACCCATGTGGGACAGATCGAAGAGCCCCGCCGCGGTGCGAACCGCATTGTGCTCCTGGGTGATCCCGGCGTATTGGACGGGCATATCCCAGCCCGCGAACGGGATCATCCGGGCGCCGAGGGCGCGGTGGGCGGCGTCGAGTGGGGTCTGGTGCATGAGCGGGTCCGGGATCAGGTACGGGTCGCAGTGCGATGCCAACCCTAAAGATACCAGCGTCCGCTCAGGTCGAGGTCATCACCGTGAGATGGCGGCCGACGTGGCCGATCACAAAGCGCACCTCCGAGGCCGCGCGGGAGGTGAAGTAGATCCTGAGGCAGCGGCGCGGGTCGTAAGTCGAGCCAAGTGCGATATGCTCGGCACAGTCGTGGACGGTGCCATTCGCATCGGTGAACTGATACTGCTGACGCAGTCGTTCGCTGGTGCTCTTGGCGATCCCGGCGCGATAGTCGACGCCGAGTTCCTGGAAGGCGGCACGCATCCCGGTGTCGAGGCCGCCCTCCTGGCGTCGGCGCGCGACGTAGGCCATTGCCTGCAACACCGCCGCGACTCGATCGACATCCTCGTACGGGCTCTCGGCGGCCGTCTTCTCGGCGCTATCAAGGATCAGGAGGGCATCGCCGTACTCGCTGGCGGCGTGGCGCACCGCGTCGACCAGTGTGGGGCGCTCCTCGTGATCCTCGACGTCGTGCTCGGTGTCGATCTCGACGTCCTCGGATTCCGTCACCGGACTCAGCAGGGACTCGAGCGAGGCGAGCCGTCGCTCCATTGCATTGGTACTCGTCGCCCGGATCGCGGTGGTCGTACGGAGGCGTGCGATCTCGTCGGAGAGCTGCGCGTTGGCGACCACCAGGTGCGCGATGGTACCGGACAGGTCGCGCAACTGCGCGGCCAGCGTCCCGATCGCGACAGGCAGATCACCGAGCGCCGCAACCACGGCCGGCGGGAGGCCCGCTACGGGTAGTGTCGACGTCGCCTGTTCCGACGAAGGGGGGGGAACCGATACATGGTCCGACACGCCCGTGGATGCCGTTGGTATCACGACATGCGCCGCGGCACTGGACCGGGCCAGCGCTTCGCATCGTGCTCGCAACCCCTCGATCGGGAGATGACGGTTGGCCACCACCCGGGCGACGCGCCCGACGAGCGCGGCGCGTTCGAGTGGGTCGTCAAGCCGCTCGCGGAGCAGCAACCAGTGATCGTCGCTCCGATCAGCGCAGGAGAACTCCTCGCGGTACACGCGGAGTGCTCCGAAGTAGGCGGAGAGTCGTCGATCGCCGATGGCATCGGTGAGGCGGAAGGTGCAGGGCTGGTGCTCAAGCACATACAGCGGGGCGAGACCGAAGAGCTCGTTGGCGATCACGTCAGGTGGCACGACAAAGACGTCGCCCTCGAGTGGCGCCTGCACGGCGACGGGCCACTCGCGTGTCTCACTCAGGAGGACCTCGCGTACGAACGGGGTGACCTCGCTCTCGGTCAGGATGATCGGCGTGCCATCGAAGCCGTCGGCCGTGAGGGTGACGACCTGGCGCAGTTCGTCGAGCAGGAGCGGGCGTGCCTGCCCGGCCCCCACGACACCCCGCACGCCCGCCTGCCCACCGTCGGCCGCAGCGGCGAGTGTCAGCTTGGTACGCTGCTGCTGTTCCTCGATGATCAGGTGCGTCGTACATGGCGTCCCTGCGAGTACGGGATGGCGATGTCGCCAGACCAGCTCGCCCATCCAGGCCCCAGCCTCACCCATCACTTCCCAGCTCATGCCATGAAATCGAGCCGCGGGCCGTGCAACGCCTTGCTCGCGACCGAGTGACGGGCAGGCATCCCAGTCGCGCTGCATGAGGTCGGTGAGCCGGTGGAGAATGGCGGGGACCGGGCTGCCACTACCAATCCGTGGCCGCGCACGAAAGGTGGCGGCCCAGAGCACATCACCGGACGACGGCGGCTCGAGGTGAGCACTGGCGGCGGCCACCAGCTCCGCTGCGGCATTGCCGACAATCCGGATACCCGTCGCAGTGACGTGCTGGGAGGGAACGCGCTGATGAGGCATACTGGAAGTATACGGGCGTTGAATGACTGGCCGCGATATGGGTTACGGGAGGCCCCGTCCGGTTTGACCCGCCCTCGCCTCGGCACTCCCGCTTCGTCGTCCGTATGTTCCGGATCGACCGCAATCCACACCCTGCTCCCTAGCCTCTGAGAGACACGAGAACCGATGCCAACAATTGCCGAGAAGTTTGCGAAACTGGGAACTGATCACGCGCCCGGACAGGAGGGCCGGCAGGGCGCGGGCGTGGCTGGGGCCAAACTGCTGGGAGACCCATTGCCGGGCGTTGCAGTGGACTTCTCGCATGGCGACGTCAATACGGATGCGTTCCCCCCATCACCGGGCGCCCTCGGGACCTTCACCGAGGGCGTGCATCGCGGTGGCTCGCAGGCCTATACCGAGTACCGCGGCGCGGCGGACCTGCGCGAAGGACTGGCGGAGAAGCTCGGAGTGTTCACGGGCCGTCCGATCTCTCCGGCACGAGAGCTGATCGTCACGCCTGGCACGCAAGGCGCGCTCTTTCTCGCGATCGGAGCCACGGTGACGGCAGGCGATCGGGTGGCGATCGTGCGACCGGACTACTTCGCCAACCGCAAGCTGGTGGAGTTCCTGGGGCGGAGCCCGTCCCGGTTCGCATGGACCATCATGGACACACCGACCGAGCCGGCCTGGACTTGAGTGAACTGGAGCGGGTGTTCCAGTCCGGTGTCCGGACGTTCCTCTTCTCCAACCCCAACAACCCGGTCGGAGTGATCTATTCGGCCGCGGAAATTGCGCGCATCGCGGAGCTGGCCAACACGCATGGCGTCACCGTGATCGTCGACCAGCTCTACTCGAGGCTGGTCTATGCGGGCCACACCTACACGCACCTGCGTTCGGCAGGCATTGCCACGGATCAGGTCGTCACCATCATGGGGCCCTCGAAGACCGAATCGCTGAGCGGATATCGCCTGGGCGTGGCGTTTGGGGCGGCGCACCTCGTCGATCGGATGGAGAAGTTGCAGGCCATCGTCTCGCTTCGAGCGCCGGGCTACTCGCAGGCGGTGCTGCGCGGGTGGTTCGATGAGCCCGCCCGCTGGATGGCGGAGCGCACCGCACAGCATCAGGCGATTCGAGACGACTTGGTCAGCCTGTTCCGTTCGGTGCCGGGTGCCACCGTGCGCGTGCCCGAGGCGGGGAGCTACCTCTTTCCACGCTTGCCCGCCCTCACACTTTCCCTGCACGAGTTCGTTGGCGCACTGCGCCAACAGGCCGACGTGATCGTGACGCCGGGCACCGAATTCAGTCCGGATGCGACCGACAGTATTCGCCTCAACTTCTCCCAGAATCATCAGACGGCGGTGGCCGCCGTCGAACGGATCGCGGCGTTGATCGAGCGGTGCCGCGGGCCTCAGCCAGCGGCTTGATCAGTTAGTCATTGATTTTGCAACTGTTAATGTATATTTATTCACCACTTACTTCTATCTTATGATGACAACAGGTGGCTTAATGACACTTGTGATCACACCAATGTCTGTCCAACAAACCCTCGCGGCCCGGGCACGTGAGGCCCGGCTCCGCATTGGGTGGAGCCGGACCGAACTCGCGCATCGCTCGGGCGTCTCCAGCGCCACCATCCGGGAATTCGAACGGACGGGTCGGATCGGTCTCTCGCGCCTGCTGGCCATCGCCGGCAGCCTCCGGGCCCTGGACCAGTTCGGCGACCTCTTCCCTGCACCGCCGGCCGAGAGCCTTGACGAACTCGAGCGACGTGCGGCAGCCCCACGCCGGCAGCGGGGTCGCACCGTGTCGGCACCACCGACCCCGAAGGGGCGGAAGGCGTAGTGCGAGCCAAGATCGCGCTCGCCTGGCAGGACCCACCGATGCCGATCGGCGAGCTCACGACCATCCAACGGAAGAGCTATTTCCAGGCGGCGCCGGAATGGCTCGGAAACCCAGTCCCGCTCGACCCCCGATCGGATCCAGGCCCGGAACCCGTCATCGTCCCCAGGGGTACCCGGACCACACCGCTCCTCGGCATGCTCGGCGACGCCATCCCCGAGGGATGGGGGCTGAAGGTGTTGCATGCTCGTGCCCGCCGACTCGGCCGCGAGCCCGCGTCGCTCAGTCCGGAGGAACTCCTCTGCATGGTCGGTTCGCGAGGACCGGGCGCACTGGTCTTTGCTCCCGCCATCGATGAGTCGACAGACACAGGAGCCACCGACCTAGAGGCGCTCTTCGAGGAGTCGATGACCCTCCACCGCGGTGAGGCGACCGAAGTGGCAGCGGCACTCGGTCG